>NZ_JBSRDC010000038.1:0-128249 GCF_055145285.1 Salinivirga sp.
GAGAACATCAAATAGTAGAGGTTTATTGTTTATGCGGTTACTTGAACAGGCTGTTATTGCAGAGCCTTTAACATATGATAAAATTATTAACGAAAATCACGGGTGTTGATCGGATACCCCATATAAAGAAATAAAAAATGGTGACGGACCAATATTTACTTTTACATGTCGAGCTTCTTCCCGATTGGTCATCGGGACAGGTTCCGACCATTGAAAATTAAAAATAAACGGATGAAACGTGGACTATTTGACATATTACAAGGCGACCGGGGTATCTGGATTATTGTATTCATTCTGGGTATTTTCTCCCTATTAGCTGTTTATAGTTCAACAGGAACACTGGCATATAAGCAGTTCGAGGGCAATACGCAACATTTCCTGTTACGCCATTTTGTGTTTATGCTATTAAGCCTCGGTGTAATGTATTTTGTCCATCTAATTCGATATACCACAATCCTAAGACTATCCAAACTCTTTTTCTATCTGGCAGTGCCACTACTGCTTTACACAATGGTAGGTGGAATCAATCTGAATCAGGCCAGCAGATGGATAACTGTACCCCTTCTCAACTTGTCATTCCAGACATCTGATTTTGCAAAGCTGGCACTTATGATGTACCTCGCAACACTTATTGCATCGCGCCAGCAAGTTATCGACGACTACAAAAAAGGTTTTCAACGACTCGTAATACCCGTCCTTATTATTTGCGCCCTCATATTACCTGCCGACTTCTCTTCGGCAGCACTATTGTTTTTGAGCGCAATTGTACTCATGTATATTGGCAGAGTAAAACTCAAATATATTTTCGGGTTAATTGGAATAGGGGTAGTTGCCATGAGTTTCTTTGTACTCATTGTAATGGTTTCGGACACCGAAAGCCGGGTAGGCACATGGAAAAGCAGAATCGAAAATTTTATCGACAAAGACGAAGGAGGCAATTTTCAATCAAACCAGGCCAAAATTGCAATTGCCAGCGGAGGATTTGTTGGGAAGGGATTGGGACATAGCGTTCAGAGAAACATTTTACCAAATCCGTTTTCAGATTTCATTTTTGCAATCATTGTAGAAGAAACCGGTTTGGCAGGTGCCATCATAATTATTTTCCTTTACCTGATACTTTTTTACCGCACAGCTGCTATTGTAAAACGCTCCAACAGGGTTGGCCCGGCCCTCCTTGTGGCAGGCATGATGATACTTATGGTTATACAAGCCTTCGTACATATGGCCGTAAGTGTTGGCATATTACCTGTTACCGGGCAAACGTTACCTTTTGTCAGCATGGGAGGTACTTCAATGCTTATATCAAGTATACAAATGGGCATAATACTCAGTGTAAGCCGGAGCCTGCAAAAAGAGAAAAAGCAAGCACCCCCACCAGAGCCTGAGGAAGAAGAGCTCAGAGATATTAACCAAAACGAAACAGGTTATGACGAAGATTAAAGTAATGATAAGTGCCGGAGGAACCGGCGGACATATATTCCCGGCGTTGGCCACAGCCAGCAAAATTAAGGAATTGCATCCCGAATCTGAGATTCAGTTTGTGGGAGCCGAAGGTAAAATGGAAATGCAAAAAGTTCCTGCTGCCGGTTATCCTATCACAGGACTGCCGGTCATGGGATTTCCACGCAAACCATCCTTGAAAATCATTACTTTCTTTAAAATGCTTATAAAAGCAATGCGACGTGCCAGGCGAATTGTAAAAGACTTTGAACCTGATGTGGCAGCCGGGTTTGGTGGCTATGCAAGTGGGCCTGTTTTACGCGTAGCCGGCAAAAAAAACATACCCTATGTCCTACAGGAACAAAACAGTTATGCAGGTATAACAAACAGAATGCTGGCAAAAAAAGCAAGCAAAATTTGTGTAGCATACGACAACATGGATAAATATTTCCCTGCCGAAAAGATTGTTTTTACAGGAAATCCTATCCGCTCAGCACTCCTCAACATCTCAGAATCAAAAAAAGAGGCCTGTCATAACTTCGGATTCAATCCGGACAAGCCCACCGTATTGGTCACAGGTGGCAGCCAGGGTGCACGCTCCTTAAACGAAGCCGTGTATAAAAACCTCTCATTTTTCGAAGAAAACGGGATTCAGCTCCTGTGGCAATGCGGAAGCCTTTATTTTAAAGAATTCACAAGCCGATTAGGGTACCAGGTTTCCGACCACATACATCTGACAAAGTTCATCGAAAACATGAATTTTGCATATGGTTGCGCCAATGTGGTTATTGCGCGGGCAGGTGCAGGAACCATATCTGAATTATGCGTAGTAGGCCTGCCGTCCATATTAATTCCAAGCCCGAACGTGGCTGAAGACCACCAGACGCACAATGCAAAAGCATTGGCAGATAAAGGTGCAGCAGTTTTATTGCCCGATAATGAAGCTGCTCAAAAACTACCCGAAAAACTTAAACCAATAATAGAAGACCAGAAGGTTGCTGAACTCATGCAAACACAATTAAAAACCTTTGCACGAACCGACGCAGATGAAAAAATTGCAAAAGAAATACTAAAATTAGCAGGTGTAGAATGATGCATAAAAAACAAATATTTTTTGTTGGAATAGGCGGTATTGGCATGAGCGCCCTGGCACGGTATTTCAAGCTTCAGCAGCATACGGTTGCCGGCTACGACCTTACATCCACTACATTGACTCACAATTTGGAAAACGAAGGTATTACAATCACTTACGATGACAACATTGAGCGCATACCCAAAAACATGCTCAAAAAAGAAAACGTATTAGTAGTCTACACACCTGCCATTCCCGAAGAAAATAAAATACTCACCTATTTTAGGTCACACTCATTTGAAGTGGTAAAGCGGGCTGCCTTACTTGGAAAAATTACACAGCAATACCAAAGTATTGCCATAGCCGGCACACACGGAAAAACAAGCATATCTACATTTACCGCCCACCTCCTCTATCAAAGCAAATTAAAATGCAATGCTTTTCTCGGAGGAATATCCGCCAATTATCAAAGCAACCTGCTTTTTGACAAAAAAGCTGCATACACAGTAATAGAAGCAGATGAATATGACCGTTCTTTTTTACATCTTAATCCCAAAATTGCTTTAATTACCAGCGTAGATGCCGACCACCTCGATATTTATGGTTCATTTATGCAGATTGAAAATGCGTTTAAAGAATTCGCACAAAAAACCATAAACAATACAGGTGTACTCATAGTACAAAAAAAGATTCTGCAAAAAATTGACTGGCCACATCAGGCCATCAGCTACAGCACAACAGAAAAAGCTGACTACCAGGCCATAAATACCAACTATAGCGATGGCGCATATAACTTTGACCTTGCTACCCCAAAAGGTGTTTTCCAGAATTTAAAAATCAAGCTACCCGGTTCATACAACTTCGAAAACGCGGTGGCAGCAGCAGCCCTGGCAATAGAGGCTGGCATAGAAGAACAAGAGCTCCGTAATGGACTGGCTACATTAAAAGGCGTAGAGCGCCGTTTTCAGATACACACCAATAAAGAAATTATTTATATTGATGACTATGCACATCACCCTGCAGAAATTGAGGCCTGCATTGACTCTGCAAGGCATGCTTTTCCCGGCAAAAAAGTTACGGTAGCATTTCAACCACATTTATACAGCCGTACTAAAGATTTTCACACAGAATTTACAAAAGCACTAAGCCTGGCAAATTACATTTATTTGCTACCCATATATCCGGCCAGAGAAAAACCCATTGACGGTGTAAGCAGCAAAATAATCAGCAACCACCTGTCAAAAAGCAAGCATCAATTAGTCTCAAAAGCAGAACTCATTGAAGCCCTCGAAGAAAACGCGCCTGAGATTTTCATTAGCATGGGTGCCGGCGATATTGGCTTTATGGTAGATGATATAAAAAAAACTTTAAATAAACATTTAACGTGAATTGGATTCGCAAACATATTAGTCTTGTAGGAATTGTGTTGTACATAATAGTGACATTGAGCCTGGTCTCCGGCAAAATGAATGGTGTGCTGTGTGAAAATGTAAATATCAATATTAAAGACAGCGCAAAACTGGGTTTCATAGAACCTCAGGAAGTCGTTAGCCTTTTAAAAACAATGGAACTTAAAATTTGGGGTTATCCGGTATATAACATACCCGCTGATGAAGTGGAACGCGTTGTAAAAACAAACATGCCATTGGCAGCCAATGTATGTGCATGGGCAGATATTTACGGAAACTTCCACATCGACCTCACTCAAAAAGAGCCAATTGCACGCATAGTAACCCAGGGCGGACAAAGTTATTATATCGGCAAAAACGGGTCTCTGCTACCTTTATCTCCAAATTACACTGACAGGGTGCTTGTGGCTTCAGGCGATATTTACCAAAAACTCCCCGGAAACGGAAACATTACAATTGACTCACTGGTTCACATCAAAGGAGCAGAAAATATTATGCTTGATGAAATTTATAAGATGGCATCTTACATTAATCAGGATAGCCTGTTAAAGAGACAGATAGAACAAATATTTGTAAAGCAAGATGAATTTGAACTAATTCCAAAAGTAGGCACGCATACTATAGAATTTGGAACTGTTGATGATTTGTTGAATAAATTTTTCAAACTCAAAGTAATATATTATAAAGGTTTTAGTAATTTAGGCTGGAATAAATACAGCCGTATAAATCTCAAGTATAAAAATCAGGTTGTTTGTACAAAAAGATAGGTATTAATGGCACAAAAGAACAGCATCATATCGGCAATTGACATCGGCACTACCAAAATTGTAGCAATTATTGGCAGAAAGACCGACAGTGGAAAATTTGAAATTCTCGGAGTAGGTCGTCATGACTCTAAAGGCGTACGCAGAGGCGAAGTATTGAACATAGAAGAAACCGTGCGCAGCATTCAGGCGGCAGTTGAAGAAGCAGAAACAAAAGCTGGACTTAAAATACAAGAAGTATATGTAGGAATAGCAGGAGCTCATATACGTTCGCAACGCACGAGCGGCTATATTCAATTGGCCTCTGACGAAGAAGAAATCACAGAAACCCATACAAAAGAACTTCTGGACCAAATGTATAATACTGCGGTAAACATGGGGGAAGAAATCATACATGTGCTTCCACAGGGCTACACTGTAGATGATGCCGTGGGTGTCGAAAACCCCATAGGGGTTGCGGGAAAACGTTTGGAAGGCAATTTCCATGTAGTAATTGGAAAAATAAGTGCTGCGAATAATATAAAGAAATGTGTTACCCGCGTTGGTCTGAAAGTAAAAAAACTCATCATGGAGCCATTGGCCTCTTCAAGGGCAGTTTTGAGTGAAGATGAACTTGAAGCCGGTGTGGCTATGATAGACATAGGAGGTGGCACAACTGATTTGGCAGTTTATCGGGACAAACGCATTGTGCATACTGCCGTAATTCCCCTGGGTGGTTTTTCCGTTACCAGCGATATTAAAGAAGGGTGTAAAATTGTATGGCGCTATGCTGAAAAGTTAAAAAAGGAATTTGGCAGAGCACTTGTCAATAGTAGCGACAAGAGCAAAGTAGTTAAAATCCCCGGAATCAATGGTATGCCAAATAAAGAAATTTCTTTTGTACACCTTGCCGGCATCATTCAGGCCAGAATGGAAGAAATCATTGAACAGGTAATCTACCACCTTGATTCTAACAACCTGGGAGGTAATCTTGGAGCAGGAATTGTTGTAACTGGCGGCGGGGCCATGTTAAAGACCTTACCACAATTGATGTCTTATAAAACAGGGCAAATGGCCAGAATAGGCAAGCCACGGGTGGCAGCCACGGGTGAATCCAGCGAAATTGTACATGACCCTTCTCTGGCAACTGCCATTGGACTTATTATGGAAGGTCATGATGACATGAATGGCAAAACCCCCAAAAAAGAAGCCAATAACCTGTTTGAGTTTGAGCCACAGGTCAATGAAGAAAAGACAGAAAAGACAGCAAGCAAACAAGACAATCCGCAACAAAAAAACGGAAAAAACATAAAAAATAAAGTCAAAACACTTTTTGGCGACTTATTTGATTTGGACGACACACAAATGTAGAACCTGAAACAACCGGTTTATGAACGATGATAATTTGATGCAGTTTGATTTACCACAAAACCGATCATCCATAATTAAGGTTATTGGTGTTGGAGGAGGTGGTGGCAATGCCGTAAACTACATGTATGAACAAGGCATTAACGAAGTAGATTTTGTGGTCTGTAATACCGACGCTCAGGATTTAGCCAAAAGCCCGGTGCCTGTAAAGGTACAATTAGGAGAATCTCTTACCGGAGGTCGCGGAGCAGGAAGCAAACCAGATAAAGGGCGCCAGGCAGCCATTGAGAGCCTTGAACATTTGAGCGAAATATTGGCGTCTAACACCAAAATGGTATTTATTACAGCCGGAATGGGTGGTGGAACAGGAACAGGTGCAGCTCCTGTAATAGCAGAAGAAGCACAAAAAAAAGGCATTCTCACCATCGGTATTGTAACCATCCCATTTCTTTTTGAAGGTAAACGACGCATTAACCAGGCCATCGAGGGTATTGAGCGCATGAAAGAACATGTGGATTCATTGCTGGTTATCAATAATGAAAAATTAAGGGAAATTTATGGTGACTCATCGGCCCTAAAAGCCTTTAGCCATGCAGACGATATACTGGCCACGGCGGCAAAAGGTATTGCAGAAATTATCACCGTTGAAGGAGTCGTCAATGTAGATTTCGAAGATGTGTTTACTGTGATGCATAAAAGTGGAGTAGCACTTATGGGAAGAGCTACGGCCGAAGGCGAAGACCGTGCAGTAAAAGCAATACAAAAAGCACTTACTTCTCCCCTGCTCAACAATAATGATATTCACGGCTCCAAAAACATGTTATTACACATCACCTCAGGGGCAGAAGAAGTTACCATGGACGAAATTGGTCAAATTACAGATTATGCCCAGGATGAAGCCGGCCAGAATGCAGATGTTATATGGGGACTAAGTGCCGATGCCCAATTGGGTGACAAAGTTGCCGTAACGGTTATAGCAACTGGCTTCGACACTGATGTTATACCTGAAATATATGCGAAAAGAGCCGACAGAATCGAAAAGGTAACTTTAAAAGCTGACCCTGAAGATGAAACATACGAAGAAGAACAAGATGAGCAAATAACCGATTCGGAACAGAAAGAAGAACATGTGCTGGAAATGGACGATGTTGCGCCAAGAGACGACGACGAAATTGCATTCGTTCCCGCAACCGGAGAACATGAAAAAAAGCAGGATTCAGACGGCGGAGAAAGAAAAACATCAGAAACACTTTGGGACAGCAAAAAACTCGAAGAACTGGAAGCTGTACCCGCTTATGTCAGGCGCAAAACCAAGCTGTCAGGCAACAAGTCCACAGACGATAGTGAAGAAATTTCTCGTTACACACTGAGCGACGATGAGGATGGACCGGAAATTAACCCGGATAATTCATATTTAAACAATAATGTAGATTAGTGATAACCGACCTTTAAATTCGACCATTATTTTCTAATCATAAAAAACCAAAACAATGAGTCTCGAAAAAGATATAACCCAAAAAATGAAAGAGGCCATGAAGGCCAAAGACAAACCGAAACTTGAAGCCATACGGGCAATCAAGAATGCAATATTGCAAGAAAAAACAAAAGCAGGCGGAGGGGATGAAATCGACGAAGCCACTGAAATGAAAATGCTGCAGAAACTTGTCAAGCAGCGTGAAGATTCAGCTGAGATATACAAAAAAGAAGGCCGGGAAGAACTGGCCGAAAAAGAAATTTTTGAAGCAAACATCATCAAAGAATTTTTGCCAGAACCGTTATCAGAAGATGAAATAAAAGCCGAAATTGACAAAATAATCTCTGAAACCGGCGCTTCATCTATGAAAGACATGGGTAAAGTAATGGGCATGGCCAACAAACACATGGCCGGCCGGGCCGACGGCAAACTTATCTCTGAAATAGTTAAAGCGAAATTGCAATAACTTTCTTCAATCTCAAAAAAATGCCGGGGTAGAAACACCCCGGCATTTTTTATGAATGAGCTTGAAATAAGAGTAGCTGAAATTTTGGTAGTGCCCAGAAATCCCGCATCTTTATTGACCTATAAGTTTCTTGATGTTGTGCATTTTACCAAACATAACCACAATATCGCCATCTTTAATAATTGTCTCCGGGGTAGCAAGTCCTTGTATCATCATTTGGGAAATATCTTTGCCAAGAAAATTCTTCTTATCTGTTTTTTTAATGATGGTCAAAACCAAAATACCGTATTTTTTTGTTAAATCTATTTCTAAAAGGGGCCTATTATGGAATTCCTCAGGTACTTCGGCTTCAATAATTCCATACTCAGATGATAAAACAAAAGAATCTACAATACCTTTCATAGTGAGCTTTTTTGTCCACCTTTCCGCTGTTTCTGCTTCTGGTTGAATAATTTCTTCCACACCCATAGCCTCCAGGACTGTTTGATGGAGGGGGGTAATTGCCCTGCTGACCAATCTTTTTACATGCATTTTTTTCATGAGCGCCGTAGCCATAATATTGGCACCTTCATCTTCACCAATACATACTATAACAATATCGGTATCCCTTAGGGGTAAGGACTTAGTCGCAAGTGGGTCCTGGCTGTCGAGACAAATAGTGTGCGTTATATTTTCTTTTAACATTTCTACCTTGTTCATATCTTTATCCACCCCAATTACTTCATGGCCTGTTGATGTTAACTTTTCTGCCAGTGAGGTCCCGAATACACCCAACCCTATAATGATAAATTTCATAGCTCGTATTTAATTAATTAATATATCTTCAGTAGGATACCGATATTTTACAAAATTAACATTTTTTAAAAAAGCAATTAAAATGGTCAGCATACTGATGCGGCCAACAAACATAGTTAAAACCAATACAATTTTACTGGCATTTTGTAATTCACCGGTTACGCCCATACTCAAACCAACTGTACTAAATGCGCTTACTGCTTCAAAAATCAATGATAGCAATGCCTTATCTTCTTCAATATAAGTAAGAAAAAAAATGGAAATACCAATTACTACCAATGAAAGCATTACAATAGCAGATGCCCGGTTTACTGAATCAGGTGAGACTTCTCTTCTATAAACTTCGAGTCTTTTCTTACCTCTAGCTATGCTCAGAATGTTGAGCAAGCTAATTGCAAAAGTGCTGGTTTTTATTCCACCACCTGTTGAACCGGGTGAAGCACCTATCCACATCAAACCAATGACCAGTAACAGCGTGGAACCAGTTAGCGCACCTGTATTTACTGTATTAAAACCTGCTGTGCGGGGTGTAACAGCTCCAAAAAAAGCTGTAACTATCTTTCCGAAACCCTCGTGATCGGCAAGTGTGTTGTTAAACTCAAAGATATAAAAGAGTACCGTTCCTAAAACAATTAATAATAGTGTGGTTAAAAAAACAAGCCTTGTATTAATACTAATTACACCGGGTTTATATCGATAGGGTTTGCTTTTCGTATATGCAAGTAACCTGCGTACAAACAAATATTTGAAATAGGCATAGATATTAAATAATATTGGAAACCCGATACCGCCGAGAATAAACAAAAAGGCAATGATCATATGTAAAGCATAATTAAACTGAAATCCAGTTTCAAACAGACTATTGGAAAGGGTAGAAAAACCAGCATTACAAAATGCTGATATGGCATGAAACACAGCAAAGAAAGCATCTGCACCTCCTTCACTTTGTCCATTAAAATAGATTAATGCAAATCCAATTCCCTCAATAATGAACGTAATTAAAAGAATTTTTTTCAGTGTCTTGAACACATCAGCTACTTTTTCAGTGTTAGTCATTTCTTTTAGTGCAAGTTGGCTGTAAAACGATGCCCCTCCTTTAAAAAAATAACTGAAATAACTGGTGAATGTCATAATACCCAAGCCACCTGCTTGTATGAGCATCATAATAATAATTTGTCCGGTTGGGGTGAAAAACGTACCGGTATCTACAACTATAAGCCCTGTAACACACACCGCACTTGTTGAAGTGAACAAGGCATCAATGAACGAAATTTCATTATGAGTAGCTTTTGGTAGCATTAGAAGTATGGTACCTATAATAATAATGGTTATAAAACTGTAAACAAACAAACGGGCTGGAGTCAGTTCTTGGTTTACTTTGATATGTAATGCAGAAAACTCCCTTAAAAATGCCAACATCATCGCAATTTTAATCCATGCAGCAGTATTTACAAAATCAAAAGTCAATATTTGAAACACGTGGACCACAACAATACCAAAGCCTAAAAACAATACGAGGTCAATAATTACAACCTTTCGGCGTAATTGTTTTTTACGAAACACATATCTTAGAACTATTGAAAATGATGCTACTATTATGGCTGCAACATATATATAATTAAGTGTTAACCTGTAATTCTCTGAGGGTGAGAACCCAATATCAACAACTAAAACAAGCAAAGCTAACAAGCTGATTACAAAAGGTATACGACTAACAATATGCCTTATTAGTTCAGTTCTTTCGATTTTATCAAGGTCTGTATATCTCAATGTTCAATAAAATTTATAACACTTTACTTACTCAAGCTTTTCCATTTAAGCCGATTACAACAACCAAATAATGCTTAATCAGGATTTTAATCGTTTGACCGAAACTTTTTAACACCTTCAGATATTTACTTTGTCACTTATGGACCTTTGCTGCCATCTAAAAACATTAACGCTAAGTAAAACCGATACGCTTCGTTTTTTACATCTTATTAAGCATAAAGCTAAACAGATAATAATGAATCAGAAAATAATCAAGTCGTTACATAAGACATAAACAATCATATTATCAATTGCCCACTAAACCATTTCATAACGCGAGATTTGGTAAATATAAGTAAAGGTAAGGTAATTTCTTTTTCCATCAACAGATTTAATCAATTACCTGCATAACTACAATCGAAGCAAAGTATGAAAATAACCAACCAATTCACTGCGAGCAGAAATCAACAACAAGCAACTTATTTCAATATTATTGACAGTTCCATATCACTGTCGATTACTCCCAAAAATTTAACATTACATTACAGTTCACTAAACGACAAGTAATTAAATTTGCCGCACAATGTTATTTTGATTAATTTAGACTGGAATTTATTTGATGAAAAAACTAAAACCCGACTGTTATGTAAAAAATAAATCTGGTACCAACCTGCAAATAAACAGCATATGAAAAAATTTATTCAACTCCATAACCTACCCATTGCATATCAGGATAATGAGGCCAAAGGGGACCCAATTGTGTTCTTACATGGGAACTCGCTATCAGCAGCAACATTTAAGCAACAATTTACATCACAGGAATTTAAAAAACACAGGCTGCTCGCCCCCGACATGCCCGGGCATGGTGAAAGCAAGCCCGCAAAAGAACCCGAGATATTCTATACCTTAGACGGGTTTACACAAATTATGGTCAGTTGGTTAGACGCCCTTAACATAACTAACGCTGTAATGGTAGGACACTCCATGGGTGGACACATGCTCATGGGTGCATGGCCTCAAATTAGTCAAAGAGCAAAGGCATTGGTTATTTTTGGCACCCCACCGCTTACCAAGCCTCTACAAATGGAGCATATTCATTACGACCACCCATCTTATTCGCTCACCTTCCAGGCAAAACTTAACGCTGAGGAAATCATAGAATTGGCTAACACGCTAATTAAAAAAAATACGGGAACCCCCAAAGTTATCACAGATAGCATAAAAAAAGCAGACTCGGCTATGCGCCCCATTCTCGGTGCATCTTCATCAGATTCAGCCAACCTGAGCGATGAAGCAGAAAACATCCGCCAAATGAAAAAACCGATAGCCATTCTACAGGGAAGATACGACCAGACGCTTAAACGCACATACTTCGACAGACTGGAAATTCCAACACTTTGGCGCGGCAAAGTTCAACTCATAGACAATGCAGGACACTGCCCGCAACTCGAAAACCCGGCACAGTTCAACCAACTCTTACAACAGTTCCTTATTGATCAGCTTATTTAAAAAGCTGTAGACACTATGAAATTTTATAACCATTTTGAATATTTACAAAACTCCCCATCAAAACCACATACTAACTTATTGGATGTATTGAGCAATATTTTTTATTATCTTCAACTTAAAAAGCACTTATGACACCCCACTTCAACAATAAAACTATACTTATTACAGGTGCCAGCCGTGGCATCGGACTGGCTACAGCCACACTTTTGGCCAACAATGGTGCCCAGGTAATCATGGTGGCCCGAAACCAGGAAAACCTGCAAGTTGCAGCCAACCAAATAGAAGGAGAAACAATTCCTTTTGCAGCTGATATGGCACAAATAGAAAGTATAAAAGAACTCACAAGCTTCGTTGAAAACAAGTTCGGGAAACTGGATATACTCGTCAACAATGCCGGCACCAATATTCGTAAACCTGTAAAAGAGGTAGAAGAAGGTGAATTTGAACAAATTATCAATACCAACCTGCGATCAGCTTATGAACTGACCCGAATGCTATACCCTTTGCTGAAAAAATCTGTTCAGGGCAATGTAGTTTTCATGAGTTCAGTAGCCGGACTCACCCATTTACGGACAGGAGCCCTCTATGCCATGAGCAAAGCAGCGATGAACCAATTGACTAAAAACCTGGCTGCAGAATGGGCCGAAGATGGCATACGAGTGAATGCCATCGCGCCCTGGTACATAGCCACGCCATTGGCCAAACAGGTACTGAAAGAAGAACAATACAAAAATGAAGTACTCAGTCGCACACCGATGAATCGCGTAGGCAAACCCGAAGAAGTAGCTTCTGTAGTAGAATTTCTGTGTTCACCCGGAGCCGGATACATCACAGGACAGACCATCGCTGTAGATGGTGGTTTTTCAATTTATGGTTTTTAAACCATTTGTTTATAAACCTATGAGAGAAAAATCATTAAATACTGATTAACAATCAAGTAAGAAACAACAAGAAAAGTGCATGCGCAGTAAGAACATATGCTTATTCCACATTAAACTTTAACAGCCTTTACCACCAGTGGTAATTTTTCATCAGATAAAGCATCTTTCTTGTAAGAACTATACATTTCTATATGCTTGAAACCGGCTTCTTGGAGCAGTTTATACAAATCCGGAGGTCGAAGCGCATACAATGGCGCAATATTTTCAATTTGCTGTGCGGTGCCTTTAATGGTCAATGCTGTTTGGAAATTCATAACCTTACTACCCTCCTCAAATTCATAACTACGTCTGAAATGCACAAAATCATTATCAATCAAAGGAAGCTCTTCGACCTTTTCATTAAGAATATAGTTGTAGTTCAATATCTGAATTAGCAAATAAGCTTTGCTATGTAGCAGCCGGTATGCCTGAGTTAGAAAATGCAATACTTTCCCTTCAGAAAGCAAATGCACAAGGGTATTACCATAGCAAAGAATCAAATCATACTGATTCGACCCAAACTGAGGTTCCATCTTCAGCATGTCACCCACAAAAAATGACAGATTTTTTATAGAGGTGGTCTTCTCCTTTGCAATATTAATCATATCCGGGTCAAGATCGAATGCATCCACATATTTGCAATGAGGAGCCAGGGCTGCAGCCATATTACCGGTCGCACAGCCGGCATCAAGTACCATAGCATCAACAGGTAAAAACTGCCGGGTAAATTCCACAGCAGGTTGCTTAATGGGAAAAATATGATCGTAATAAGGCGCTATGGATTGATAAAATTCCTGATTAGACATATCTATTGTTTACCAAACTAAGGTATTGACGGGTGGTTTTGTTGAAAAAACAACCTTTTTATAATTTCCGTTGCCTTTGCTCTCTAAAAAACACAAACGTTAATATGCCCTTTCGTTTTTACCCTCAATATAGTTGATAAATGACTGGTTCACCACTTTATTACCACCGGCTGTCGGATAATTTCCTGTAAAATACCAGTCGCCTTTATCGTTTGGAATTGCTTCATGCAAATTTTCTATTGACTGATAAACAACTTTAACCTCTGCATTGATTCCGCCATGCATCAATTCGGCAATTTTATCTGATATCTCCTCAGCTTTAAATGGTGCATAAATCTCCTTTACGTGATTTTTCACCTGTTCTTTAGGCAAATGCTCCTGCTCCTTACATTTCTTATACACTTCATTAATAATGAAGTATTGTCCACGGTCTTTCAATAACTCAATTGCAGCATTGAAGGCAATAAAATCTGATAGCTTAGCCATATCAATACCATAGCAATCGGGGTATCTGATTTGTGGCGAAGAAGACACCACGACTATCCGTTTAGGATTTAACCTGTCCAGGATGCGCAAAATACTGCGGCGCAGGGTTGTACCCCGTACAATGGAATCATCAATAACCACAAGATTATCCTGATGTGCTTTAACTGTCCCATAGGTGATATCGTAAACATGCTCCACCAAATCATCGCGCGACTCATCACCAGTAATAAAAGTGCGAAGTTTTACATCTTTAATGGTAATTTTCTCGACCCGCGGGCGGGTATTGATAATCTTTTGCAACTCCTCTTTTGTATGATCGGCATCAATACTGGTTATATCTTCCATTTTTTGCTGCAGCATATGGGTTTCAATCCCTTTCATCATGCCATAAAACGCGGTTTCGGAAGTATTGGGAATAAATGAGAATACCGACTGGTCCAACTCTCCATCCACAGCCTCAATGAGTTGTGGTACAATTAGTTCTCCAAGCTTTTTGCGTTCATTGTATATTTCGCGGTCACTACCGCGCGAAAAATAAATACGCTCAAAAGAACACGACAACTGCTCGCCGGGTTCTTTGATCTTTTCCTCGCTCCAGGTACCGTTTTTCTTCACAATAACAGCATGCCCGGGTTTAACAGGCCTAATTTTTTCTTCCGGAAGTTTCATGACTGTTTGTATAACAGCCCGTTCCGATGCTCCCACCACGATTTCATCATCGGCATAATACCAGGCAGGGCGAATTCCATTAATATCACGCATCATAAAAGCATCGCCATGGCCAATGATACCGGCAATAATGTAACCACCATCCCAGCCCTCGCTGGCATTTGATAATATCTTTTTTAAATCGAGGTCGCGTGCAATAGCTGCACTTATTTCTTTATGTGTTAAGCCATGTTTCTTGAGCCTGTCAAACAATGCCTGGTTTTCTTCATCTAATTGATGTCCTATCTGCTCCAGAATGGTAACTGTGTCGCTGTAACCTTTGGGGTGCTGCCCCAGGTCTACCAATGACTGAAACATCTCTTCCACGTTGGTCAGATTAAAATTACCAGCTACCGCAAGATTCTTACTTTTCCAGTTGTTCTCGCGAATTACCGGGTGTACATTGTCAATATCGTTTTTCCCAAATGTCCCGTACCGCAAATGTCCAAGGTAAATCTCACCGGCAAAAGACATATTGCTTTTGGCCCATTGAGCATCCTTAAGTAATTCGGGGTTTTCTTGTTCTATAGCTTCAACGGGCTTACGAACCTCGTTAAAAACATCAACAATAGGTTGTGAAGAATTTGAGCGTGTACGGTTAATATAGCGGGTTCCCGGTAATGTATCGAGTTTCACCGAAACCAAACCTGCCCCATCCTGTCCCCGGTTTCGCTGTTTCTCCATCATCAGATACATACGATTAATCCCATACATCCAGTTACCGTATTTCGATTGGAAATATTCCAATGGTTTCAGGAGCCTTATAAAGGCAAATCCACACTCATGTTTAATTAACTCACTCATTGTTTTGCTTTATTTATCAGCACCTCATGGGCTGCTTTGACAATATGTTTTGACTTTAATTTATATTTTTCCATCAACTCTCCGGGTTGCCCCGATTCTCCAAAAGTATTCTGAACACCAATAAATTTCATCGGGCATGGTGCATGCTCAACCAGCACCTCGGCAACAGCACTCCCCATTCCACCCATTATTTGATGTTCTTCTGCAGATACTATGGCACCGGTTTCCACCGACGCTTCAATTAATATTTTACGGTCGATTGGTTTAATAGTGTGAAGATTAATCACCCTGACCGATACGCCGGCTTTTTCTAATTCTGCTGCGGCCATTAATGCTTCCCAAACAAGGTGGCCTGTGGCAACTATTGTAACATCTTCGCCTGTTTTCAAGAGCTGCCCTTTACCTATTTCAAACGGGATATCTTCTGGCATAAAATCGGGTACAGCTTCGCGTCCGAAACGTAGATAAACCGGCCCGGTCTGGTTATTTATGGCCGCCTTTATTGCCTGATTGGTTTGTGTTGCATCGCATGGTGATAAAACTGTCATATTAGGCAACGAACGCATTACAGCAATATCTTCGAGTGCCTGATGCGTAGCGCCATCGGGGCCGACAGAAACCCCGGCATGGGCTCCACCAATTATAACGTGTAAATTATTGAAGCAAACAGAAATACGGACCTGATCCGTGTTGCGCATGGCAGAAAAAACGCCATAGGTGGCCATAACCGGTATTTTCCCTTCGAGGGCCAGGCCGGCTGCCACGCCGGTAATATTTTGTTCAGCAATGCCGAGAGAATAAAAACGCTCTGGATGGGCCTCTTTAAAATAATTCATATTGACCGACCCTGTAATATCTGCGCCCAGTCCAATAATTCGCGGTTCATGGTCTGCTGCTTCTTTCAAACCTTTCCCAAAACCCACCCGGGTTGGAATATAATCACGAATTTTCATGATAACTCTGCTTTACCTGTGCTATAAAATTATCCACATCTTGCTGGCCAGGAGGTTTTCCATGCCAGGTATAATCATTTTCAACCTCAGCCACACCAGCACCCATTCGGGTATTAGCTATAATGACCTGGGGTTTACCGGTCGTTGCTCTAACTTTAGTAAAACAACTCAAAATTTCATGTATACTATTTCCATTACATTCATGCACTTGCCAATTAAAAGCTTCCAATTTCTCTGCCAAAGGTTCTATTTTCATTACTTTCTCTGTAGGGCCATCAATCTGTAATCGGTTTCGGTCGACAATGGCCACCATATTATCAAGTTTATAGTAACCTGCTGCCATGGCAGCCTCCCAAATCGAACCCTCTTGTAACTCGCCATCGCCGTGAATAGAAAAAACCCGATGTTTGGCATGATCATGTTTTGCTGCCAATGCCATACCTAAAGCAATACTGAGGCCTTGCCCCAGAGATCCTGCAGAAGTCTCGAGGCCCGGTGTTTGATGATCTGTTGCAGGATGTCCCTGCAGTCTGGAACCTAACTTTCTTAAAGTCTTTAGTTCGGCGGTTGAAAAATAACCTGCATGGGCAAGTGAAGCATAAAAAACAGGGGCAACATGTCCGATAGAAAGCACGAGCCTGTCTCTGTTTGCCCACTTTGGGTTTTGTGACTCATGGTTAAGCTCGTTAAAGTATAGCGTAGTGAAAATATCGGCCAAACCTAAGCTGCCACCAAGATGACCGGAGCCTGCAGCAGCCAGCGATTCTATAACGCTGATGCGTATATCCATGGCTTTTTGCCTGAGCTGCCTTTCCGATAGATTCATTTCCGATGCATTCTTAAGCTATTGATTGACAATTATTCTTCTGCCTTTAATTCAGGATAATTGATCCTGGTTTTTACAATATAACTATCCGGATATTTTTCCACAATTTCACGATAATCTTCGAGGGCTTCATGCCGGTTACGGTAGTCGCCAACTCTAACCTTAATAAAAGGTGGTTCATAAGAAGAATAAACACGTACAGGGTCAAAATTTGAAAACTCAGTTAAAAAATTAATTCGTATGTCTTTTGAACGCTCGCGGGAGTCATTTCCAAAACTACTGAATATTTGTATCCGGTAACCATCGGCTATGCCCCGATGTCGTTGATTAATTGTAATATCGCGATCCACCATTAAACGGATGAGTGGGTCCTGATGAACATTAACAGCCTTTCTGCCCCCGGTTGTATCTCTAAATATTTTAAAAATGGAAGCTGTATCACTTTGCGCTATAGCAGCGAAAGGCAACAACCAGAGCAGTATGAAAACTTTTATTTTCATTACATTCATATAAATAAGCCCCAAATTAGTAATTGGTTTTAAGCACTACAAACGTACAAAATTATTCAATTGTATGTATTCACAAAATAAATCAATAAGGTTGAATACTGAGTATCGGTATAGGTGAGTGATTGACCATTTGTTGGGCATAAGGTCCTAACCATATATTTTTAGTGCTTTCAGATTGTTCTGTCATTATTGAGATAAGGTCAGCATCTTTTCGCATGGCATAATCTATGGTAATATCTGTCAGGTTGCTCCCAACAATCAGCTCCTGCACATAATCGATATCGTTATTGTCAAAAAAATTTGCAACCTGATTGGCATAGTCGGTAATACGAACCATTACACTTTCTTTATTGGTTTCAGAAACCTGTAGCAGGTGTATCTCGGCGTTAAATTCCTTAGCGATTCGCGCTGCATAGGGAACTTTTTGACGGGTCTCCGGCGTATCGTCTATAGGTAATACAATTCTGTTAATTTGGTGTCTTTTATAAGAATTACGTAAACTAAGTACAGGGCAGGGGGAATTATTGACAACCTTATAAGCGTTGCTGCCAAGCCACAATTCTTCAAACCCACTGGTACCATGCGACCCAATAACAATCAATTCAGCTTCGCCATATTTTGCCTGATTGGCTATTTCATTATAAATTTTACCACTTCTGATACGGAAATCGATATTGTGTTTGGTTTTGGGTTTATACTGCTCAACAAGTTTTTTCAGATTATCAATGACTGTTTCGTTTTTCACATTTACCAAATTGGTCAGTGAAAAGTTACGTTGATAAAAAACGGCATCTTTAATGACGTGAATCATTCGAACATCGTGGTTCATCTCGTTGGCAAAGGCAATTGCCATTTCCAGGGCGTTCACAGAATCCTCACTAAAATCGACCGGTACTAAGACGTGCTTCATGTCATACAAGTTTACTTGACTATACTAAAATGCAAATTTTAGATTTCGCTTTGCAGTGTTCTGCCTATAAATATAATGAAAAGCGTCAATTTCACCAAACAAAAAAAGGGAAGCCATGGCCTCCCTTTTTAAGTAATCTATATCCGTATTATTGGATTTTCTTTTTCGTAGAATAGTTAATTTTCAGTGCATTGGCTTTACGCAGTTCCTGTTTAATATCTGTAACAATTCCCATTCTAACCTGTTCATCAATTTTTAATGAAGTAGTCATAAATGGACGTTCATTTTCGTCGCGAGCTTCGCGCTCGGCAGCAATATAATCAGGAATATCTTTTACTTGCTTAAAGGCATCATTGAGCTGAATACGAGGTTCAGAACCAAAAAACTTCTGATAGTTGCGTTTGGGCTCTCCTACATAAATATAACTTACGAGTGATTTTTTCTTCAACTTGGTAAGTTCAGTAGCCTCTGGTACAGACACCTGTACTTTAAGCTCTGTTTCACGCATAGTGGTACTTACCATGAAAAAGAAAAGCAGCATAAACACAATATCAGGCAATGAAGCTGTATTGATTCCGGGTGTACCGCCCGATTTACCTTTTCTTTCAAATTTTGAAGCCATAATTATTCTCCTATGTTTTTAGGTTCAGCCTCTGAAATACGTTGAGGGATAGCCTCACGAATAGCTTCCACATCTGCCTCATTACTCAGTTCGTCGTATGGTTTCTGAAACATACGCATAGACAGTTCGTTACGAGCCTTGTTATAGGCGGCTACCAACTCATTTTGTACTTCGATATAGCGTTTGTATGAGGTTCCGCGGTCATTCTGCAACGAGACAACCCCTTTAGAAATAGGGTATCCATCCGGATAGCGCTGCTCAAAAAGCTTATGCGGCACTTTTTTAGGCAAGTCGCTACCGGGATAATAATCCGGATTCTTAACTTTCACGACCTCATATTTTTTCTCAGGCAAATTCTCTGCATTTCCGGGATTGGTAATAAACTCATGGGTTTTTTCTCTGAGGTTATTAACCAACATTTGTTCACCGTTTACGAGCAATCTGTCCTGCTTATTGATCAAGACGATTAAAAGGTTCCGCTCTTTAATTTTATTTTCATCCTGTGGCTGTTCCTCATCAGGCATTGGGGGCAACTGCCTTGCCAAACCTGAGTCGGTATCCATGGTGGTAGTCACAAGGAAGAAAATCAAGAGCAAAAACGCAATGTCGGCCATTGATCCTGCATTGATTTCTTGTTTATTTTGACGAGCCATAAACTTCTTTTTTTAAACCCACCATTAATCATGGCGAATTCAATTCATTATTTAAAAGCGCCTCGAACCTCAGTATATAAAATACCGAGTACAGCAAGAGCAAAAAACAGGTACATTGAAATAAGTCCGGTACCCACACTTTGTGACATAAATGGTGTAATATCGAATTTCTCAGCCCCAAAGAACTGAGGAATTTCGTTTGAGGACAACAAGAAAGCCACAAAGATAACAGCAGCCAAAACTAACAATGAAATTAAGCTACGCTTGGCTGTTTTTGCACTTTTGAATATGTTGACAATACTGAATAATATTGTAGAAAGGGCAGCAAGACCTATTAAAAGGTAAACTACCAGCACAAAATTATCCAGTGATGATCCCATTTGCTCCATAGTAAATTTGGTTTTCTCCAATGGAATCTGAATAGATTCAGGAACAGCTTCCATTGTGACAACTGTATAGTAGTACAGCGCACCAAAAACTATCGAAATCGCAAACAAGATATACGATAATATACTGGTTATTTTTGAAATACGATCAGACATAGTCAATCAGATTATTATTTATTCACATACTTGGTAATAATATCTACAAGAGTAATGGAAGCATCTTCCATATTGTTCACAATAGCATCGATTTTAGAAACGATGTAGTTGTAGAATACCTGAAGGATCATGGCTACAATAAGACCAGATACTGTAGTAATAAGAGCCACCTTAATACCTCCGGCAACGAGTGATGGAGAGATATCACCAGCAGCTTCGATAGAGTCAAATGCGCCGATCATACCAATTACCGTACCCATAAAACCAAGCATAGGGGCAAGCGAGATGAAAAGTGAGATCCAGGTAAGGCCTTTCTCAAGAAGTCCCATCTGAACACTTCCGTATGAAATAACAGACTTTTCAACAACTTCCATTCCTTCGTCGATTCGACTCAGACCCTGATAGAAAATTGAAGCAACAGGTCCACGGGTGTTGCGGCAAACTTCTTTTGCAGCTTCCACACCTTCGTTTTCAAGTGCTTGTTCAACATCTTCTAACAGTTTTTCAGTGTTTGTTGAAGCGAGGTTAAGATAAATGATCCTTTCAATTGCCAGGGCAAGACCAAAAATCAAAGCAAGTAAAACAACACCCATAAAACCGGCACCACCTTCAATGAATTTTTGTTTCAATATCTGGTGGATGTTTTCATCTTTGGTTTCTTCTTCAGTGGCTTCGTCTGCAGCCGCAGTCATACCTGCAACGTCCTCCGTTGCAGCAGTGTCGCTCACTTGTTCTGTTTTAGTTGTATCTGCTTCGGTTTCATCCTGTGCAAGGACCATGCTGGATGCACCAAAAGTAAGCATCCCAAAAACAGCGATTAATGCAAGTAACTTTCTCATGGTTTAAAATTTAGATTTAGTTTAAATGTTCAATCCGTTGTCAAAATTAATTAGTTTTTATGGAATATCAAAGGCGGAGGGAGTGGGATTCGAACCCACGCTACCCTCTCGGGTAAACACGCTTTCCAGGCGTGCGCCTTAAGCCACTCGGCCACCCCTCCGTTTCACGCAATATACACGCTAAAAACAAGCGGCAAATTACAAAAAATTATCATTCCTCCATGATTAAATTTGTATTTATTTCCCCGCTCAAAGATTTTTTAAAACATGCTGAGGCTTCTTCCCTGTTCATTTTTTCGCCCAACACGTACATCAGTTTTGTTAAAGCTGCTTCAAGACTCATATCGTATCCGCTCCATACACCGGCATCTATCAAACCCTTACTACTCTCATATTTTCCCATTTTCACACCGCCGGCACGGCACTGAGTTACATTGATAACGTATACACCTTGGTTTACAGTATATTTCATAACCTCCGTAAACCACTCATCGGTCATTACATTGCCTGCACCATACGACTGTATTACCAAACCCCGGAGTCCATCCATGTTGCAAATTTGCTCCACAACCTGTTTTGTAATGCCCGGAAACAAGCGCAGCATGGCAATCGATTGATCGAATGTTTTATGAAATGCGGGTTTTTTATTTGAACTTATGGGCAAAATAGCGTTGTGGTTATAGTGAATATCTATTCCGGCTTCTGCCAATGCCGGATAATTATCGGAACGGAATGCATAAAAATACTCAGCATTATGTTTTGTGGTGCGATTACCCCTGAAAAGCTGATTCTCAAAATACACGCACACTTCCGGAACAATGGCTTTGCCATCTTTGTGGTCGGCTGCTATTTCAATGGATGTAATTAAATTTTCTTTACCATCGGTTCTAATTGTTCCAATGGGCAACTGGGAACCTGTAAAGATTATTGGTTTGGACAGGTCCTGCAGGATGAAACTCATTGCAGAGGCACTGTAGGCCATGGTATCTGTACCCTGCAAAACTACAAAGCCGTCATAATTCTCATAATTGTCATAAATTATTTGTGCCATTTCTATCCAATAGTCGGGTCGCATATCGGAACTGTCGATAATTGGATCAAAAGTTATGGCATGCAAATCAACGCCCAGTTTTTGTAGCTCCGGCACCTGGCTGGCCATATGTTCAAAGTTAAAGGGCATCAAAGCCCCTGTGGCCGGGTTATTTACCATTCCTATGGTACCACCGGTATAAAGTAATAGTATTCGGGGTTGATTACTCATAACCTAAATAATTTTTTCGCATTGGCGGTGGTTATACTTTCTATATCAGAAACCTGCATATGTTTATTCAGCGCCAGTTTTTCTGCCACAAATTTCACAAACGAGCTTTCATTGCGTTTACCACGTTTGGGTGTTGGGGCTAAATAGGGACTATCGGTTTCAAGTATAAGTTTGTCCAATGGTTGTTGCGCAATTACTTCGCCAACGCCGGAATTTTTAAATGTTGATATTCCGCCAACGCCTAAGTAGAATCCTAGATTTATAGCTTGCAAAGCTTGTTTCAATGTACCTGTAAAACTATGTAAAACGCCCCTGAGTTTTGTGTTTTTGTATTCTTCAAGAACCTGTAAAATTTCATCGAAAGAATCGCGGGCATGCACTACAATAGGCAAATCGAACGCTAAAGCTATTTCTATCTGCGCTTTAAAGGCTTTCACCTGCTCCTGGAAAAATGTTTTATCCCAATACAAGTCAATACCTATTTCGCCGATGGCATAAAATTTTGATTGCTGCAATGTATCCTTTATAATTTCCAACGCTGACTCATAATCGGCATTGACAGAAGTTGGGTGTAAGCCCATCATGGGCAATAACTCCTGTGGATATTGTTCAACAAGATTCAATAATGGTTGTATAGATTCAGAATCAATGTTTGGGAGTAATATGTGCTCAATTCCACTTTGTCTGGCCCGGTTCATCACTTCATCAATATCTTCAATGAACTCTGGAAGATAAAGATGTGCATGCGTATCTATGAGTGGCATATTTTAAACAGATTTTGTATATTGATTACCCGGCAAAGACTTTACCATATTTTTCAATTCCAGACCTAACAACACACCAGAAACATGACTGACGGGTAAAGCCAGTTTTGCGGATAAATAATCAACAGCAACCATGCCATCCTGAACAATAAGTTCCATTATAGTTCGCTCTTCCGGTGTTAGCCCTTCGAAGAGTGAAGTTTGTACCGGTTCGGTAACTGCGGTCTCCGGAGACCAGTTCATGAAATACTCCAAATCGGAAACGGATTCGAGCAGGGCGGCTTTTTGAGTTTTAATGAGTTTATTACATCCTGCGGAATAGGTATCGCCAACTTTTCCGGGGAAAGCAAAAACATCGCGATTATAAGAAAAAGCCATATCTGCAGTAATCAGAGCGCCACCCTTTTCCCCGGATTCTGCAACAATTACGGCATCAACCATGCCGGCTATCACGCGGTTGCGGGTAACAAAATTCCCACGGTCTGGTTTTGTTCCCTTTGGAAATTCTGTGATTATACCACCATGATTCAACATTTTTTTCACAATATTTCGATGCGATGAAGGATATATCACATCAGAACCGCTTCCCATAACGCCAATGGTAGGTATTCCATTTTCCAAAGCTGCTTTGTGGGCGGCTATATCAATTCCGTATGCCAGACCACTTACCACTAACACCTGATGCTGATGTGCGGCCAAATCTTCGATTAACCGTTCGACCAGACTTGATCCGTAAACTGTGGCTTTGCGTGTACCAACGATTCCAATAATTTTCCGGTAATTTAAATCCACATTGCCTTGAAAAAAAAGCACTACCGGAGCATCTTTACAATGCTTCAATCTTTGGGGATATTCCGAATCAAGGTACGAAAGGACTTTAATTCTGTGTTTTTTACAAAACTCCAGTTCGGTCTCTGCATCATCCAATACTTTTTTATTGCCAAGGGCATTGGAAAGTTTAGGGTGTAACCGGGGAATACCTTTTAATTGTTTTTGATTCAAAAAAAATGCATCGTAGGCAGAACCGGCAAAATCGACCAACCGTCGCAAGGTAGCCGGTCCAACACCTTCTATCATTTGCAGGGCGAGTAAATATTTTTGCTCAGAATTACTTATTGGCATTTTTCTGATATAAAAAAGAGGTTGAGTGATTGCAGAGCATTCACATCAACCTCTAAATTAGTTAACTAAATATTTTAATAAAAATTAATTCGTTTGTCATCAATTTCAGCATTTTCTTTCAACACCTCAAATACTTCTCTTTGCACCCTGGTAAGGTAATTTCGCTGAATAGATCTTTTTTGCATTGCAATATTAATGTTTTCTCCTGGTTCCTGAATATTGGTAACCTGGATTACATAAACCCCATTATTACCTTCAATGGAAGCTGAAATCTCATCCTGGTTCAGTGCTTGAGCTACACCCTGCACCTTAGGCTCCATGCCTAATCCCGGAACACTAAATGCACCAAAAGAAACACCTTCGCTCATTTTTACATCAGTCGAAAGTGCAGAAGCAAGCTCCTCAATGTTGCTGCTTTGTTTTAAAGCTTTCTGCATTTTATCTGCAAGCATTTGAGCTTTCTTTTCTTTTCTCACTGCGCGCTCAACAGTGGCTCTTACCTCTTCAAGTGGGGCATAACCTTCTTCATACTTCCCGGTTACTGTGCCAATTACATATTTATCACCAAGTTCAAAAATTGGACTCTGGCTGCTGCGGTCTACAATTATTTTATTTTCCTCGGTAAAAAATGCTTCCCGAATGATATTTCTGGCATTCTCAAGCCCTGCAATCTGCCGGGTTGTTGGGGTAAGGTTATTGGCCTGTTTCTTCACAAGACCCTGTTTCTCTATACCACTGTTAAACTCTTTAAAAGAATTGTGGTTTGAAGCAAACTTACTGGCTTTCTGATAAACACTGTCGCGGGTATCTTCACTAGGTGCAATCTCACGGGAGATAACTGCAAGTTGTGCTTGTTTAACCTCTTTGCCTACCTCATCCATACGGGCAATAAATACATACTGATTGGTAGGAAACTGAATTATTTCGCCTACACCAGCATCGAGTAATGCTTCTGAATATATGATTTCTTCTACTTTGCTCCAACCCAGCTCTCCGCCTTTTTTTGCTGTTTCCTGGTCAGCAGAATATTCCTGTGCCAAAGTGGCAAAATCCGCACCTTCTTCCAGTTCCTTAGTTAAACTATCAGCCAGGCTTTGCGTTTGCTGAGCACTTCTTTGTTCGGTGGGCATTAAAACAATGTGACGTACTTTTATGGTATCAGGACGCTCATCCACATGAGTTAGTTTTGCTACCTTAAAATAGCCATTTTCACGATATGGACCATAGATATATCCTTCTTCCTCGGTAAACATAATTGAATCGAGGGTAGCATTTTCGTAGGCTCCTTTTTTGTAATATTTACCGTTAAAAGGCTGATCGGATGTAGCTGCCACAAACTGGGCTTCTACTTCTGAAGCTTTAAGCTCAGGTATAAGCGATTGAACTTCTGATTTAATAGCTGCGATATCTGCCTGCGAAGGATCAATGGCGAATGATATATATTCCATATCCAAAGATTGCTCCTGCTTAAACATTTTTTTGTGTGACTCATAATAGGCTTCCAACTCGCTATCACTAATAGTAACTTCTTCGTCTTTTAAATCTGTATAAGGGATTGATACATATTTAAAATCCACTTTCTTTTGTTGGTCAACAGCTGCTTGTTTGGCATAACTATCGGTAACATACATGCCTTTCTGTATCGCTGCATAATACTTATTATTGAGTCGTTGCTGCTTAAGACTTTGCTCAAATGCCATCCACCGTTGACGCGCTTCAGGATCGTTTTGAAGCTGAGAGATATACATTCTCACACGCTCCGGGTCAAATTGTCCGGTTTGTGGATTTTGAAAAGCTTGTGCCTGTCGAATCTGAGGATGAATATTATTTCCAACAACCATGTCTTTAAGCTCCTCTGTGCTCACATTTACACCGGCTTCTTCAAACTCTTCACCCATAATGCGCTCCTGTAGTAATTGTTCCCATACCTGATCGCGCACCTGATATCTTGTTTGGTCATCAAGGGTATTTTCACCGCTATTTCTTTTTGCATTTTCGAGTGCATCCTCAAGGCGTTGCTGATAGTTCCTATAATCAACCGAGGAACCATTTATTTCAGCTAATTCAAATTGATCTGATGTTAAATTTGTACCGCCTCTAAAAAGGTCGCCCAGGATAAAAGCCAAAAGGGCCATACCTATTACAACCGATACTAACAGTCCCATGCGGTTCCGAATTTTCTCCAGTGTTGCCATATTCTTAATATTACGTGTTTAGCAAAATTTTATTCAGGGCACGAAGATAATAAAAAATGATAAAATGAAACCTCCATGACAAGACTTTTAACACACACGACCATGATTATTTGGAAGAACACAGTTACAGCTCTGTGTGTAAGTCAAAAGGAGGTTCCATCCGATAAATAAAATCAAAAATATAAACGGATGACACCCTGATGTTTAATAATCTCTTTTGTATTATTTTGAGTTGCTATAAAATAAGCTCAAAACATTACTTAAAAAAACCTTTGCATGAAACGAGCTGCCTCACTGCAAGCAAACGAGAATAGGAAAAAATTTATTTCTCAACGATACAATTGCATTTTATTTATCGAGGTCCGCTTCGCTATCGAGAATTCGTTCAATCCAAATTCAGCATTCAAAATTACTGAATCGATTATGTAAATGTAAACCAATTGCTCCCGCAATTGCTAACACTTTCTATATCGGCTTCGCTTTCGCTTCCCTTCGGTCGCCATAGGCTTGCCGCAGGTGAAACGCTATAGCTTCAGCGAACGCGGACAGCGGAGCAAAGGATTATGCCTGAAAAATCGCCTGGAAGCCGACAACTTGAAATGTCAAAGGCAATCTACTTTTAGTATGCTCTCCGTGAAATATCTTCTTTATATGTAGAAATTCAACCCGCCACCAATAAAATGGTAACCATCATCGGTAATGTTAATCTCTACTTCAAAAATAAATGACATATTTTTCTTTAATTCAATTTCAAGAGAAATGGGTATCCATCCAATAAATTGAGCTTCTGTTGTTTCCTTATCGTCAGATGTATCGTTTGGGGTATCATTATTATCAATTGCATCTACAAAATTAATATCCATATCGAACCCTGAAGAGATGTGCACATCGCTTCTGATGGGATAAGTTCCCAAAATAGCACCATCCAGGCCAAAGTTCCCAAAATGGTGCGCACCGCCCATTACAGAAAAATACCGACCAATAGCAAACTCCACATCACCGCCAATATACTCATCATAAGCACTTAAAAACCCGGCTTTTAAGCTAAAATCTATTCCCTTTTTGAGGCCATAACCTCCGTGAAGGAAAACCATAAATTCTGAGCTGCCATTAATAAGGACTGATGGCTCAATACCGAGACTAAATTTTTTTGGTTTAAGGGTTTGACCAGTATTAAAGACCTGTCCATAGCTGATAAATGACAGAATCAAAAGGGCTGTAGATAATAATAGTGTTTTTCTCATAACTAATTATTTAGATGTAAGTATTAGGGCAAAAATAAGGAGACACACGACTATTTATGTTAACCCACGGTTAATTTTCACCAGCACAGTAAGGGCCTTCACCAATTCATTTAAATCTTTTTTATTGAGCGCATTAACGTTTACAGCAGGATACTTATACATTTCTCCGTGGTCCTTTCGATAAACGATTAACATTTTCTTCAGGCCGGCCAATTGGGGTTTTATTTTAAAATCATGCACTTCGTTTGCTTTGACCTTGAATGCTTTATACTCTTTATTTATCGGGGCCAAACCAAAATATTTTATTACAAGCGATTTTTTATCAACTTTTATTTTCAGATAATTGTATCCGAACATATTTAAACCAAGGTACAGAAGTGCAATAAACACGGCAAGCCCGACAATAATTTCGAATCCGGCATCTACATCAAACATCAGCACCGGGGCGGCTATAAGCACAAAGAGGAAAGGAATAGCAAAAAACACGAGTTTTATGCGCCGGGCATTCTTCCTATTTTCAATTTCCATTTTATAATTCTTTTCTACGTTGTTTTTCTTTCAAAATTAATGAAAGTTCTCTTCCGGTTTGCCCGGCAACAGAAGTATTTTCTTCTGCTCTTCGAATAAGGTACGGTGCAACATGTCTGACAGGCCCATAGGGTATATATTTTGCAACATTATAACCAGCTTCAGCCAGATTGTAACTAATATGATCGCTCATACCATAAAGTTGTGAGAAATAAACACGTTTATCGTTTTTTGCAATACCCAGTTCTGCCATAAGTTCTGTGAGAAGAATACTGCTATCTTCGTTATGGGTTCCATTAAAAAGATGCAAAACATCAATATTTTCCATAGACACCCGCAGTGCATCGTCATACATTTTGTCTGTAGTAGCTTTGTCTGGGTTTATCGGAGAAGGGTAACCCTCTTCTTTTGCCCGTGCTCGCTCTTTTTCCATATAGGCTCCACGTACAAATTTCACACCTGCATAAAAATGCTTCTCTCTACCCCTTGCAATTAACCCTTTAAGATAATCAAGCCGGTCTGTTCGATACATCTGTAGCGTATTAAAAACCACAACCTCATTTTTATTATATTTTTCCATCATTTCATGCACCACGTGATCAATGGCATCCTGAAACCAATAATCTTCGGCATCGATTAATAACCTTACTTTATTTTTAGCGGCAGCAGCTGAAAGGCGGTCAATGCGATCGGCAAAAGCTTTGTATTGAAGCTTTTCATCATCCGTTGTTTTTTGGTTAAAAGAAATTTTCTTGAGTACAGCCGTATCAATCATGGCTGTTGGTTTAAATACTGCAAAAGGAATATTTTCATTTTTTCCTGCATTTTCTATAGAATTCAAGGTTTCCTGTAATGCATTTTCAATACCTTGTTCGGTACTGGTCCCCTCGACTGAATAGTCCAATATCGATTTTACATTAGATTTTGCCAGTCTATCCACCACGGGTTGGCATTTTTCTAGTGTTTCTCCACCAACAAAATGCCGATAAATGGTTGGCTTCATTGCCCAGCCGATTGGAAACCTTGTTTTTAGCGCAACCTGCAGCATAATTTTACCGGTTTTAACCATCCAAGGTTTTTCCATTGTGCGAAATAATAATGTAGCTCGATTTAAATCAGTATTGTTTTTGTCCTGAAACGCTATCTTTGTATTATTAAAATCCATAATATTTAGTTTAATGATATTTACCCAAGATCCGAATAACGAGCTTAATGATATTTTAAATTCGAACAGCTACAGCTCCGTCTTTGTTTTAGCAGATGATAACACCAAAAAGCACTGTCTTCCGCTACTGAATGAAGCTGTTCTTCAAAAAATATCGGGCACTTTAACAGTTAATGCTGGCGAAATTACAAAAAATATAGATACGTGCATATATTTATGGAATGAGCTCAACAAACGCGGTGCAGACAGGCATTCATTACTGATAAACCTGGGTGGCGGCATGATAACTGACCTTGGGGGATTTGTTGCATCTACCTATAAAAGAGGCATTCATTTTTTGAACCTCCCTACAACCATGCTCGCCATGATTGATGCAGCGATAGGTGGAAAAAACGGCATCAACCTGGGTCATATGAAAAATCAGGTCGGTGTGGTCAATCAACCTGATGAGCTTATCGTATTTCCCGGATTTTTAAAAACGCTTGATCGCACCAATTATTTGTCAGGATATGCAGAGGCCTTAAAACATGGTTTAATTAAAAGCAAAGATGCATTTCAAAAAACGCTAAATTTTGCCAATCCTGATTTGGAGAGTGAACAATTCCTCGGCTTTTTAAGAGAAAACATGGCCATAAAAGAAGAAATAGTTTCCATTGATCCCTATGAAAAGGCAGACCGCAAAGCACTGAACTTTGGACACACAATTGGTCATGCCCTTGAAGCCATATCGCATAAAACGGGAAAACCTATGCTTCACGGTAACGCTGTTGCCTGGGGAACCATTGCTGAATTATTTATTTCGCACAAACAGCATTCGCTGGATATAACATACCTGAATCAGACAACAGAATTGGTCACAAAATATTTTCCCGAGCCTGTATTTACCAGTGAAGATGTAAACGACCTTATGGCAATTATGCAACAAGACAAAAAAAACTTTGGTAAAAAGATCCGGTTCACATTGCTTCGGGCCCCCGGGAAATATGTAATTGATCAGATTGTATCGGAAAAACTTATTCATGAATCATTTAAACACCTAAAATCATTATGCCAATCATAAAATTCGAACCTAAACAAACCAAAATTAAAACTATACTACCCGGCTCAAAAAGTGTAAGTAACCGACTTTTAATAATAGCAGCTGTTGGTAATTTTCTTCCTGACTTTAAAAACCTTTCCCGCTGCGATGATGTAAAAGTCATGTATGAAATTTTGCACTCCAATACCAACCGCTTCGATGTGCATGACAGCGGCTCTGCCCTGCGCTTTTTGACTGCATTTTTTGCCGGAATTGTAGGGAAATGGCAAATTACCGGATCTGACCGGATAAAGCAGCGGCCGGTGAAGGACCTGGTAGATGTTTTACTTCAAATGGGGGCCGAAATAACATACGACAACAAAGAAGGATACGCTCCGCTTACATTAACAGGCACTAAGATGAAAGGCGGCGAGGTTGAGCTTGATATATCCAAAAGCAGCCAATACGCCTCTGCTCTATTGCTGATTGCTCCCATGTTCGAAAGTGGATTAAAACTAAGGTTAAAAGGTGAAAAACGCTCCATGCCATATATCAATCTCACATTAGAGCTCATGAGTCAGTTTGGGGTACAGGCTATTCAGCACGAAGAGGAAATAGCTGTTATGCCAAATCAAAGCTATCAACCGGCCAATTATTCCGTAGAAGCCGACTGGAGTGGTGCTGCATTTTGGTATGAACTTGCCGCCTTAAACCCTGATATATCGATAAAACTATTTGGCTTAAATAAAGAATCGCATCAGGGCGACAAGGCCGTAATACAAATATTTCAAAAGTTGGGCGTTGATACTTCTTTTGGAGCAAACCACATCACCCTGGAACAAAAAGGCTACAAAAGCAGCACACCCCTCGAGATCGACATACGTCAAACACCGGATCTTTTTCCTGCTGTGGCCCTGGCCGCTACGGCACAAAAACGGCCTTTCAAAATAACAGGTACAGCCAACCTCGCCATTAAAGAGAGTCATCGTATAAAAGCCGTGGAACAAATAATCAATGCTTTGGGAATTAAAATACGCATAGGAGAAGACGACGTTACCGTGACAGAATACCCCCAGGCTTTCCCGGACAAGATTAAGGTTAAATCAGAAGGAGATCATCGCATAGCCATGGCTGCGGCTCCACTGAGTACTATAATTGAGCAAATAGCAATTGATGACCCAACGGTGGTATCAAAATCTTATCCGGAATTTTGGGCCGAAATGGAAAAAGCAGGCATATTACTCGAATAGACACCATTGAAGCCAAAAGCACTTCATAAGCGTTTAGATCAATCAAATTAATTTGTTTCACAAACAGTTATTGATTATATTAATATTTTTAAAAATACAATGCCTGACCTATGGGGGAACATAAACCAACTGACTATATTTACAAAACCTTATTCAACCAACTCGACAAGGGCATTGTAATCCAAAATAGCAGCAAACAAATTACAGAGCTCAATGCTAAAGCTGAAGAAATATTAGGTGTACAAAAGAAAGAATTACCAATTGTATTTCCTGATAAGAAAAGGTATATCTTAACAGATACAAACGGAAAAGAAATCAATGATGCCGAATTGCCTTACACAACGGCTTTAAACAGCGAAAAGGCAACAAGCACAAATACTTTAATATTACGAGACCAACAAAACAATAAAGCCACTACCATTAGCCTTCAGGCAATACCGATACCAGCAAAAGAGCACCACGATCCAGAAGTTGTTGCCTTAATTATCGATTATGCTAATTCGGATGCAGACACCACACAGCGAAAGAAACTTGAACAATGGGAGCAATTACAAAAGTTGGCCAAAATTGGAATATGGGAGCTCGATCCGGTTACAATGGATTTTTGGGGTAGTGAGCAAGCCGTAAAAATATATGGAATTAAATCCGCAAAAAGTGCTAAAGAAGGGCTAAAATTCCCAATTGAAAGAGTACAGCAAAATATTCCGGAACGCGATAAAGTAAATGCAGCTTTAATGCAATTAATTGAGAAAAGCCATGACGAAAACTTTGAGCAGGAAGCAATAGAATATGAAATGTTTCGGGAAATTGACAATGAAAGAATCTATGTACAATCGGTGGCAACACCGGTGAAAGATAAAAACGGCAACCTGATAAAAATACGCGGAACGGTACAGGATATTACCAAAAAACAAGAGATGGAAGAAACCCTTCGGGAAAACGAAATAAAATTCCGCACCATATTTGAAGCCGCTCCAATTGGAATATTGCACTACAACACAAATGGAGTAATTACAGCCTGCAACAACAATTTTGTAGATATCATAGGCTCATCACACGAAGTGCTTTGTGGTCTCGATATGAATAAACTCCCAAACAAAAAACTCGTAAGTGCTGTAAACCATTCATTAGACAAAGGCTCAGCGAAATATGAAGATTGGTACACATCTGTGACCGGCAAAAAAACAACATTTGTACGCATACTATTCAAGGCAATTACCAACCAGCAAGATCAGGTTGTAGCAGGTATGGGGCTGGTAGAAGACATTACCGACCGCTGGAAAGCTGAGCAGCAACTCAAAGAAAAAACCCAACGACTTAAAACAGCCCAAAAAATTGGCAGAATAGGCAGCTGGGAATTTAACCTGAATACAAATGAAGTTGATGCATCCGAACAAGCTTATCAGATTTACGGTTTGAACCCGGATAAGAAAATGACCATAAAAACCGTACAAACAATACCACTGGCTGAGTACAGGCCCAAACTAAACAAAGCTTTAAGCGACCTAATAGCCGGCACAAGCCATTACGAAGTTGAGTTCAAGGTTAAACGACCTGCAGATGGCAAAATAGCACACATTTACTCTATTGCTGAATACAACAAAGAAAAAAATGTAGTAATTGGTACCATTCAGGATATCACCGAACTAAAAAAAATACAAGAGACACTTAATAAACGCGAAAAAGAATATCATTTGCTTATAAAAAACCAACGCGACCTGGTGGTTAAAGTAAATAATGAAGGATTATTTGAATTTGTAAGTGATTCTTACTGTAAGCTATTTGATAAAAGCAGAGAAGAACTACTGGGTCATAGTTTTGTGCCGCTCATACATGAAGACGATAAAGCATCGACAATGGAAGCTATGAAGGCTCTTTACAGGCCCCCATACGAGTGCAGAATTGAGCAAAGAGCAATGACAAAGCACGGATGGCGGTGGTTGGAATGGAAAGACTCCGCCATAAAAGACAACAATGGCAATGTAATTTCCATTGTTGGCACAGGCAGGGATATCACGGAACGTAAACTTGCAGAAAGCCAGTTGGCACAAAAAAACAAAGAACTGTCAGAAACATTGCATCAAATTCAGGAAATCAATGCCGAACTTGAAATTGCCAAAGAAAAAGCCGAACAAAGCGACCGCCTTAAAACCGTGTTCCTCGGCAACCTCAGCCACGAGATACGAACCCCGATGAATGGCATTTTGGGCTTTGCCAACCTACTCAAATCAGAAAAGCTGACAGCCACAAAGCAAAAAAAATACCTCAATGTTATTCAAAAAAGCGGCCGCCGTATGCTTGCCCTCATAGACGATCTTATTGATATTTCACGTATTGAAGCAGGGCAAATGGAAATAAAAGAGCGCAACACCAACCTCAATGAATTAATGGATGACATATATGACTTTTTTAAACCGGAGGCCTTATACAAAAAACTACATTTTAAACACAAAAACAGCTTGAAAACAGCAGAAGCTACGATAAAAACAGACGGAGAAAAACTTGAGCAGATTATAACAAATTTATTAAAAAACGCACTGAAGTTCACCAAACAAGGACAAATCGATTTTGGGTATCAGCTCATCAATGAGCAACTTAAATTTTGGATAAAAGACACAGGGCCAGGCATACCGGCAGCACACCAAAAAGCAATATTTGACCGCTTCAGGCAGGTAGAAGACACACCTTTCAGAGAAGAAGAAGGAAGTGGCCTGGGCCTGGCCATATCAAAAGCCTTTATAGAAGCAATGGGAGGAAAAATATGGGTAGATTCCGTAGTAGAAGAAGGCTCCACCTTTTACTTTACGCTTCCCTATAAACCAACCCAAAAGCCAACCCATCCCACAACAACGGAAGAAAGTCTTGATATAAACCAAAAATTAAGATTATTAATAGTTGAGGACGACAACACAAGCCGGTTGTACTTGCAGGAGTTACTTAATAACGAAAACATAGATATTATCTACGCAAAAAATGGAGCTGAAGCTATAGAAAGATTCAACAACGATGCACTTGACATGATTCTGATGGACATTAAAATGCCTGTGCTAAACGGACTTGATGCCACAAAACGCATCAGGGAAAGCGATCCGCACATACCCATAATAGCCCAAACTGCCTATGCCTCAGGTAGCTCAAGACAAGGAGCCATAAAAGCCGGATGCACTGATTTTATTACCAAACCAATAGATAGCAACAAACTCAAAAGAATGATACGCGACTACATTAAAAAACGTTAATAAGGGTCCATATCAGGATTTATAATCACACTCTTCAAGCCTTCTGTCTGCCGGGTTTCTGCAATGGCTTTATTAACTCCCGACTTAATTTCCAGGGTTTGCGCCGACCGCTCCATTTTTAGCGTAAGCTCCATTATGTAATAGGTCTGAATACGACCAATAACAGGCGCCTGTGGGCCCAAAACTTTCAATCCATTAATTTTTTTACATTTTGAGGCCAGTAATTCAGCTGCTCTGTTACACACATCATATTTTTTATGTTTTATTGTAACGGCCAATATCCGTGTAAAAGGCGGATAGGCAAACTGGTGCCGCTGTTGTAATTCATGCTCTGCAAAAAAGCCGTAATTACCCTTTTGCAAATACTTGATTACTGCATGTTCAGGCTGTGATGTTTGAATAATAACCCTCCCATTAGCGGCGTGGCGTCCTGCCCGGCCAGACACCTGCATCAAAAGTTGCATGCTTCGCTCAAAGGATCGGAAGTCCGGAAAACTAAACAAATTATCGGCATTTAGTACCCCAACTAAATTAACATTTCTAAAGTCGAGGCCTTTTGTAACCATTTGTGTGCCAACAAGAATATCGATTTCGCCCTGGTCGAATTGTCCGATAATACGCTCATGACTGTTTTTACGTCGGGTAGCATCCTGATCGAACCTTGCTATGCGAGCTTCTGGTAATATGGTACGTAACTCTTCTTCGATTTTTTCAGTACCAAAACCCATTGTTTTCATGTTTACATTGCCACACTCCACGCACTTACCCGAGTTGCGAGCTGAATAACCACAATAATGGCATACCAGCCGGTTATCTCTTTTATGATAAGTCAGACGCACATCGCAGTGGGGACAAATTGGTATATGTCCACAATCGAAACACTGCAGATAAGGACTAAACCCCCGGCGATTTTGAAATAAAATAACCTGCTTACCCGCTTCCAGCTCTTCAGTGAGGGCATTGAGCAATATCGGGGTTAAATGCGCCCGAACCTGGTGCCTTCGCCACCATTTGGCATAATCAACCACAACAATATCAGGATGGGTAAAATTACCAAACCGCTCAACAAGTTTAACCAGCGAATATTTTCCTGCTTTATGGTTCGCCAGACTTTCGAGCGATGGTGTGGCTGTACCCATAACCACATTAGCTTTGTACAAGTTCGACAATACAATTGCAGCATCACGGGCATTATACCTTGGAGCAGGGTCTTGCTGTTTATAAGACCGGTCGTGCTCCTCATCAACAATAATACAAGCCAGATTTTTATAAGGTAAAAATATGGCAGACCTGGGTCCGATAATTATCTGAAAACCCTCTCCTTTGCGCACATTGTGCCACATTTCCACACGCTGCGCAGCATGTATCCGTGAGTGGTATACGGCAACCTTCTCACCAAAAACTTTCCGGAAACGATGCACCAACTGTCCGGTTAGTGCAATCTCAGGCAGCAATACCAAAGCTTGCTTGCCCTGCTGTATTAATCGGGATATTAAATGAAAATACACCTCTGTTTTACCACTTGAGGTTACTCCATATAATAATGTTGGTTTGTTTTTGTTCCATTCCGCCAAAATTTCCTCAACCACCTCGGCTTGCTTAGCAGATAATTGTGGAAGTGGTTCGGGTGCGGCAATTTTTTCTGCCATGCGGTCAACAACTTGTTCTTCCTCCTTTAGCCATCCTATATCAATCAGCGACTTTATAACTGCATCGGAGACGTTGGCTTGCTTTTTTACCTCTTTCCGGTTGCTGGCACTTTGCACCTCCCAAAAAAAATCCAGTACTCTTTTTCTTGCAGGAGAACGCTTCAACGCTTTTGTATCAATATTACTTTTACCTGCCAGTGTGTAATTTAATTGTAATATTCGTCTAATTTTAGGTCTATATTGTTCACTTACAGCTTCCCGAATTCCAATATATTTTTCTGCAGCAAGTTCTTTGATAAGCCGCATTAATTTATGAGGCGAGAAGTGTTGTTGTAGTTCTTTTATACGTATTTCTTCATGAGCTATAATAAGTTGCAATAAAATTCGGGCATCATGCTGCTTCAAAAGTTCGGGGAGCGTTTTTTCTATAGCATAAATACGTGTTTCACTATGAATTTTGAACATCGCAGGCAGCGCAGCTTCGCACACCTCACCAACGTTGCACATGTAGTATTCCGCCATCCATTCCCAGAATTTTAATGCAATTTCTGGCACAATGGGTTCTTCCTCCAGCACATCTGACAATGGCTTGGTCTCGTAATCAGGCGCATTGTTGTGCACAGACCTTACAATACCTGCATACATTTTTTGTTTGCCAAAATTTACCAGCACCCGACTCCCAACACTAACAGCACCAACACCATCCGGAATTTGGTATGTAAATGTACCTGCGGCGGCAAGCGGTAATATTATTTCGGCAAACTTTTTTGTACATTTTTTGTCTGTCATGCAGCGCAAGTTAATAGTTTTATGTTTTTTTACCGCAGAATTTATAAAAATGAGCAAACGTCTATTGGCACATGCCGCCCTTTTAGGAGCCAACCTCATTTACGGAGTTAATTATTCAGTAGCAAAATGGATTATGCCGGATTATGTAAGCCCTTTTGCATTGGTTGTAATGCGGGCCTTTGGAGGCGTATTACTATTTTGGACATTTGCTTCTTTGGGTGTAAAAGAAAAAGTAAAACGAAAAGACCTTTACCGATTAGCGCTGTGCGGCATGTTTGGGGTTGCATTTAACCAAATGATGTTCCTTGCCGGATTAAACTTCACCACACCAATAGATGCCAGCATAATAATGACAGCCAATCCGATTGTGGTATTAGTTGCAGCCCTTGTATTGCTTGGTGAGCGCATCACCTGGCGCAAAACACTTGGCATTATTTTGGGAGGAATGGGAGCCATTTTATTAATAACCTCCGCCGGAAAAATATCGCTGGATTCTGAACATTTTATCGGCAATTTGCTCATGCTTGGAAACACAAGCTCTTACGCAATGTACCTGGTACTTGTAAAACCTTTAATGAAAAAATATCACCCCCTCACGGTAATTAAATGGGTTTTCCTTTTTGGATCGTTTATTATCATTCCGGTTGGATTTCATCAATTTACTCTTACAGATTTTTCCACATTCACACCAGAAGTCTGGCTTTCTATTGGCTACGTAGTAATTTTCACCACATTCCTGGCCTATTTACTTAATATCGTTGCAATGAAATGGGTAAGCCCCACGCTTGCCAGCACCTACATATACTCCCAGCCGGTTATTGCCAGCATAGTAGCCATTATTATGGTGCAGGACCAACTCACGTGGCTTAAAGTAATATCAACAGCTCTGGTTTTTGCTGGTGTTTATTTTGTAAACTTAGCCGGGCAACGGCAATCGATTAAGAAACAAAAGATTAACCAACAGGTAAGCAAACCACCTATATAAAATTAAATTATTTTTAAACTATTCACCCGGCAAAAGCCATAACTCTACCCGTGTACCCTTATCTTTGGGAATTATATTGAGTTCACCTTCCATTGCCGCCACATAAATATTCGATATATTCAGGCCTAACCCAACACCTCGTTCGCCCAAAGTCCCTTTCTGCAACCTAACAGCAGGGTCGAAAATCTCTTTCAGCTTCTCAGGCACTATGCCCGAGCCATAATCTTCTACCGTAATGAGCATTTTTTCTTCTTTCAGTGCAACCTTCACATCAATTTTACCAGCCTCATTACTGAATTTTATGGCATTCGACAACAAATTTTGGAGTACCGATTGTGTCATATTTAAATCTGCCCAAACCTTTAATTTCGGATCTATATCGTATCGAACATCGAGTTTTTTAAATTCTATATCATTATTAAAAAAGCTTATTGCCTCATCAATAACGCTGGCAATTGAAAATGACTCGAAATATGGCTGAACCTCTTTAATGTTAATATTGGCCCATATCATTAAATTATTTAACAAAAACAGTGACTGATTAACTTCCCGAGACAACTCTTTAGCCATCTCCAAGCCTCTCGTGGTATCCAAACCTTCTTCATTTACCATGCGCATTAGCATATAGACTGAACTTAGCGGACTCCGAAGATCGTGTGCAATAATACTAAACATTGTGTCTTTTATATGATTGAGATCTTCCAGTTGTTTTTTCTGCTCCAGCACGGCATCATTTAACTCATTAAGCTGATTATTCTTGTTGTCTATTTGCTCTTTCTGCAGAGCCAACAACCTGTTTTGCCTGTGCTTATTACGCAGAGTCACATATAAGAATACGAGCACAATAACCAATATCAAGATAACTCCACCACCAATAAAGAAAGACAACCGCTGCCGGGTTTGCTTGAGCCTCAAAGCTTTGTTCTCTTTTTCTTTTTGGGCTAACTGGTATTTAGCTTCAAGGTTTTCAATTACGGTTTCATTTTCAACTAACTTAAGGCTATCTACAATCTCTGCATTTAATTCATAATACTTTAAAGCCTTACCAGGTACATTATTTTTCTTATACAAAGCATACAGTGCTTCATATACCCTACCTGTATTGGGAGGATTATTATGTGTTTTGGCCATTTCGAGCGCTTTCAAATAATAATGCTCGGCTTCTTTAAAAATACTGAGTTTATCATAGTAATGCCCCATACCATAAAAACCAAAATATTTTGCCTTATCAAACCCATTCGAAATTCCCATATCGAGCACTTTTCTGATGTACTTAAGCCCTTTCTCATACTCCCCGATGTCAATATATTGCAATCCCAGGTTATAATAGGCCGGAGCTGCTGCCACGTCTCCCCTCCCAATTCGGTACATTCCTGCACTATGCTCGAGTTTTTCAAGGCTTTTAATCGTATCACCCTGATCTTTTGCAACTAAAGATTGGTTGTTGTATATTTTACCTAATGCATTATAAAGCTTCTCCCGTTTTGCAATTTTTTCAGCTTCTGCGTAATATTTTAAGGCTTTATCTAATTTATTATTGGTTCTCATTATCTCTCCAATAGTGATATAAACAGAAGCTTTATTAGCAAGGGTTCCGGAAGCATCAATAAGTTCAAGGGCTTTAATGGCCCGTTGCATCGACTCATCGCGTTCTCCAATCAAACCAAAATAATTTACTGCTAATAAATGGTATTTTAAAATTGTAGAGGAATCTGCCGGGTATTTGCTGATTTTCTTTTCAAGCTCCAAAAAAAGAGGTTCAGCATTTTTACGGTCGGCAATTTCTATGTACGTCTTAAAACCGGCCAGGCGAATTTTTATTTCTTCTTTTTTGTTAAGCCATCTAATCTTCTTTCCCCGCTCATAAAATTCAAGTGCCTTATTATAATTACCTTTAAAATGGTACACCCCTGCACCGATAATACAGTAGTCCACGTATTCTTCGTCAGACAAAGCAGTGGTGTCTGTTTGAGTTAACAACCGTAAAGCATTTTTATAATCGTCCTGATGATAGTAGACAGATAAAGAATCAAGGTGTGGAGACCCCGCCACACTATAGGTAAAAAGTATTACAAAGGAAAATGTAAAAACAAGCGAGGTCCTAAGCATTAGCATAAAATTTAGTTGCAACACAAAGTATAAATTGCGAAAAGCTAATAACAAGCTATCATATATTGTTGACAATTACTAATTATTTGTACTAAAAACACTCCCCTGTAGAACAAGCCCACTGCCTGTTAATCCTCCATAGCCTTCTATAATCCAACCATATTCAGGCGTCTGTTTCTGTTTACTGTTCATTATTTCAGGAAAGCGAACAAATATTCTTGCCACATTATTTCGATGTTTAGAAAAACCCTGCAAATACTGCCCATTGACTAATTCATTCAGAAGCATAAGCAGCGCTTTTTTACTAGGGGAGAAGTACAGATGATCCTTTAATTGAGTCACATAAAGCTTTTGAGAAGTTTGTGCATTGGAAAATAATATTTGAGACAATTCATTGGGCAGCATACGAGCTATAGTGTAGTTCATTGCATTATTACCATTTTGAATTTTAATGGTTTCATATTCCGAAAAAAAACGGTTACCTGTAGCAAAAGGTGCAGCATCGTAGCGTAATTTCACCATAGCAATATCTTCTTTCAGGCCAATAAAGTTGCAGTGCATCCAGGTAACGCTGCCCTCAACCCATGCCTCAACCAGATTACCAAATTTAAATTGATACCGATCCTCAGCATCCCACAATATCTGACTGAGTTTTTCATTAAGATTATCGCGAATACAGGAAGCATCCCTGAACTTATATTGTATTGCACTTTGAGCCGAAACAGGCACTTTCTTATTAAACCCATCATTATTAATTTCACCGCATAGATTTGGCAAGCTATCTACCAATAAGTTATAATAGACTGCATTATTAACTGGTTGAATTGTCAGACGAAAATGCCCGGCATTAAATTCTATGTTTTGAAACAATGTGCTGGCATGTTTTAAAAACTTCGTTGCTTTTTTCACATTACCTTCAAACTGATGCCGTGGATATTTAATCAATGCAGAATCAGCAAATAACTCAAAAGCAGCAGCCTGTTCCATTAATTCACCATCGGCACCCAACAGGAGTAGCTGGTGTCCCTCTGCTATAAAAAACTTATTAGCGCTTTTAACTTCTGTGAGATTACCCACAGATTTACCATTAAAAAGAGTGTCGCCCGATAATACATAATCATCATCTGTAAAAAACCAGTATAAGGGCTCTAAATTATTTTGACGGGTTAGGTGCCATGAAACTAACGTGCTACCGGACCTGACAACATGCCCGACCCGGGAAGAGTCCGCGATAAGAGTTAACACCTGCCGCTGTGCTTCGTCTCCCAGCCCACTCCAGCGGGCAATTTGCTTTACTGTTTTATTGTCAAATTGATGGTACAAAACAGCATTTTCGTCCAGGTATGTTCGCAACTTCATCCGCGGACGCTCAACCCTTCCAAGATAGAAATATGCTGATACTGCAACAACCACTATCACTATCAGTACAATGAGTATTCGAACAATTTTCATAATTGTATATTTTAAATCTGCTTCGTTATAATGATGAATTGAAGAATAAATTTACTCAAAGATAATTTAAAAATAAGGGATATCGGTTTAGCTTCATTATGTTTGTAATAAATTAACATCCCAATAATTATCAATTACATTAATTTAAGATGGAAAAAATAAATTGGAAACCCGGCACCTTAATTTATCCATTGCCAGCAACTATTGTAAGTTGTGGTCACGAAGAAAAAGATTACAATCTAATTACAATTGCATGGACAGGCACAGTTAACTCTAAACCGCCGATGTGCTATATCTCCGTTAGAAAAGAACGGCATTCATATGAAATAATCAAAAAAACAGGTGATTTTGTCATCAACCTTACCACTGAAAAACTAGCTCGTGCTACAGATTGGTGCGGAGTAAGGTCGGGCCGCGATTATGACAAATTTAAGGAAATGAGCCTCACACCCGGTCCGGCAGAAAAAGTAGGTTCACCGGTTATACTGGAATCGCCCCTAAATATTGAATGCCAAACAAAACAAATTATCCCCTTAGGCTCACACGACATGTTTTTGGCCGAAGTAGTAAACATAAAAGCTTCGAAAGATTTTTTCGATTCCAACAATGCATTCAGATTAGATAAAGCCGACCTGATAGCATACAGCCACGGAAAATACTATACACTGGGTAAGAAGCTGGGCAAATTTGGGTTCAGCGTTGAAAAACGCAAAAGGAAAAAGAAAAATCGAAAACCTAAAAATTAACCCGATTAATCAAATATTTTAATGGATTTATAAAACCTTACAACCGGAAAAAACGTAAATTTTCGTAACGTTTTCAATAAAAAGGGGTAAAGCATATTTGTTGTAACATATATTGTTTGTATCTTTTCAAAAAATTTAAGCCGTGCAAAAAATCATATTTTTCTCCATTATTATTATTCTCCTCGCATCAGCATGTAATACAAACCCGGAAAAGAACATAAATGCCAAAGATGCCGAGAAAGCTGGTAACCTAACTCAGGATAAAAAACTTGTTGAACAAATATTTTATAACGTACCCTCGCCACTGGAAATGGCACAAATGACAAGAGATGCAGGGATGAGATTCAATCCTGAACTAACAAATCCAGCAGAAAACAAACAATATTACATAGACCAGACTACACAAGCACTAAACTTAGGTGTTTATGGAGCCGATTTAAGTTACGCCCGCATTTTCGACCAGGTACAGGAGGCTATAAATTACCTTGCTGTAATCAGAGAACTGACAGAGTCACTCCAGATTCCTCAGGATAAAGAAACCTTTGCTCTGGATAAATTAGAAAAAAACATTGGTAACCGTGATAGCCTGCTACACATCATAACCGAAATATACAGTGATGTGGATGTTTACCTGAAAGAAAACAATCGCAGTATTGTTGCAGCCATGATAATTACTGGTGGTTGGATAGAAGGCAACTACCTTGCATTCCAATCATTGGACAAAGAAAAACCCAATAAAAAAGTTTTGCAACGCTTGGCCGAACAAAAACTATCTCTCGAAAGCCTTATTAAACTCATAAAACCACACATTAGGGCACAACATAAGTCAGCAAAAATACTGGCAGATCTCGAAGAGTTACATACACTTTATGAGGATGTTACAATAATTACCAGCAACTCAGGTGTTGAAACAGATAAAGAGAACGGAAAAACAACCATAAAAGGAGAAACCCGGGTTGAAATGGATCAGGAAACACTCCAAAATATACAAAGCTATACTACAGAACTTAGAAATAAGATTACAAACCCATAATTTTTTGGTCTTCATATTTGAAAATACTATTATTGTATAAAAATTCGGTAAAAATGAAAAACGCGATTATTATTATTCTTACAGCCTTGCTTTCCCTCAGCCTGATTGGTGAAGCTCAAGGACAATGTCGTAAATACACAAAAAAATCTTGCGTACCGAAACTCGACCCTTACATATTTAATGGACAGGTTAACAGTGCCCTACTGAACGAAGGAGACATTGCCGAACTTATGCTAACTTTTTACGCCGACCAGGAATATCGCGTTCTGGTATGTTCCGAAGACCAACTTGGAAATGTAAGCTTCAAACTGAAAGACACCAATGATAAAGTCCTTTTTGATAATAACAAACATAATATGGCCGAACTGTGGGACTTTACATCAAATACAACCCAACAAATAATTGTTGAAATAGAAATCCCCGAAACAGATAACACCAGTGATAAACTTAAAAACGGGTGCATAGCAATACTGGTTGGGTTTAAAGAAACCGAATAAAATCTTAACTTTTTTAAAAAATGCTGTTCCTACTTTTGAACAGCATTTTTTTTGCTTTATAAATATAAATGATATTTCTTTGTAGAGAGTTTCAGTCATTTAATCGTTTAAGCGATTATCGATTGAGTTATAAAGAAGAGCGGAGAGAACAGGCTCGTAGATGCTCTGGCAACCGGCAATAGCAAGGTGCCACAACCTGCCCAAAAGGGAATTATAACTAAAATTTTAATTATGAAACGTACCTCGAACCTCCCTATTCCGGCTAAACTCAGATTTCAGGCTTTCACAATTTGTTCTTCATGTTCGCACTGCATGCGAATGCGTAGCTGCTAATACCAGCAGATTATTAAAACCCTAAAAGGGTTAAAACGCATCACTTATTATTCAAATCATTCATGCTATGCAAAATACAGAAGTACACAAAATAGGTGGATCTGTACTCAAAGATCCAGAAGAAACACACAAAACACTCCTTTCATTAATCAACACAGCCTCTAAGAAACTGGTTGTCGTGTCGGCAATTTATGGTGTAACAGATATTATTGATGAGGCAGCTCGCAATAATAATCTCGAAAAGAGATCTTTAAAGAAACTAAAACAAATTCACTATGAATGGACCAAAAGTCTTATTAATGACCATCAGGCAAAATCAAGAATATACAAGAAGGTTAATAAAGCGCTTGCTGAAATAAGTAAACACATTAGTTTTTACCAAGCAAACCCTGACCCATACAAACTTGCACACATTTTAAGTTTTGGAGAGCGATTATCTTCCATTATACTTATTGGTGCGCTAAGCAATTTGGTTAAAAGTTTACTAACAAGCCCCGAAGCTCTTGAGCTTAAAACAGAAAGCCATCCATTTTCGGCCAATTTCATCGGATTAAACACACAGAAACTAATTCGCCGAATAAATGCCAACAAAATTATCATTATACCTGGGTTCTATGGAATTTCAAAAGAAGGGAATACATGTCTGACTGGTCGTGGGGGATCAGATTATACCGCCGCATTTCTAGCCTCAAAGCTTAGTGTACTAAAATTGGTTTTCTGGAAAGACACAGAAGGAGTACGAAGTGCCGATCCCAAGTTTGTATTAAAAACTCAACCTGTAAAAAGGCTCAACCTAATTGCACTCTGTTTAATGGAACAAACCGGAGCAGCTATTATTCATCCAAAGGTTACCCAAGAAATTGCAGGTTCCGATATCGCTGTATACTTTTATAATCCAAATGCAACAAACAATCCGGTAACAAGCATTGAAGCATCAGAAAAAATCACTGAAAGGCCCATAATTATTACGACCGCAAATAAAAAACACGATACAGGTAACTCCCAGACAACCATCACCATATTATCAAGAAACATTCCCGCTAGCATTATATTATTTAGCCGCTGGAAAAACACGCATTCGGCTTCCCGAATAGTGGACTACTCTGATCACCATATAACGTTCAGCGTGCCAGAGACCCAAAAAGTTGAAGCAACTCAATTCTTTCACGATGGATATTACATCTCTATTGAGGATATTCCTGCTAATCAATTAACACAAAAAGTTATTTAAACATGGAAACCAAGATTAAAATATACCAACCAAACAGAGCCAGAGAGGTCGGCATAATGCGTAATTAAAAATCCGTGGCCACAATCAAACGCAACGAATAACACACTCCCCAACCAGCCATAGTAACAGATAGCGCGAAAAAACCCGCGAAGCTGGATGGAGAAATTATGTTCAAAACTCAAATAATTCAAACCAAAAAATAAATTAATTATGCATTTTCAGACAAAACAAATACACGCAGGATTTAAAAAAGATGACACTACCGGCGCAAGAGTTACTCCAATTTACCAAACCAATGCTTTTTACTTTAACGATTCAGAACATGCCAGGCGACTTTTCAGTCTGGAAGAAAGTGGGAATATTTACAGCCGGCTTGGAAATCCGACAAACACCGTGCTTGAATCACGCATAGCCGATATGGAGAATGGCGCAGCCGCACTTGCTGTAGCATCAGGCCATGCAGCTCAGCTGATTGCCATTACAACCATAGCAAAACAAGGAGATAATATTGTCACGTCTCCATTTTTATATGGAGGAACGCACAATCAATTTAATGTCACATTTCGCAATTTCGGTATCGATGTGCGCTTTACCAAAAACCTGAAAGCTGAAGCATTTGATGCCCTCATTGATAAGCATACAAAAGCAATCTACCTTGAAACCATTGGCAACCCGTCATTCAGAATTCCGGACTTCAAGTCCATTGTTAAGGTTGCAAACAAACATGGCATTCCTGTAATAGTAGACAATACTTTTGCAGCCGCGGGTCATTTCTGCAGGCCCATTGACCACGGAGCTCATATCGTACTGCACTCTGCCACCAAGTGGATTGGTGGACATGGCACAAGCATGGGCGGCATCATTGTAGATGGTGGTAATTTCGATTGGGCCAATGAACGATTTCCGTTACTCAACCAACCATCCCCGGGTTACCATGGATTAAATTTCAGCCAAAACTTTGGAGCGTTGGCATTTATTGCCCGGGCCAGAGCAGAATTATTACGTGATTTGGGCCCGGTACAAAGTCCGTTTAACAGTTTTATGTTACTGCAAGGGCTGGAAACAATATCTCTGAGAGCCCAGAAACAATCAGAAAATGCACTCGAATTAGCTCACTTTTTGACCAGCCACAGCAAGGTTAACAACGTTTGCTACCCTGGATTGGAACATCATCCCTCGCACAAGGAATCTCAAAAATACCTGACAAATGGCCACGGCGGCGTACTCAACTTCACAGTAAAAGGTGGGATTCGTGCTGCATCAGCTATAATAGATAATCTCCAACTGGCAGGACATATGGCCAACGTTGGAGACAACAGAACACTTGTAATTCAGACGGCCATTACCACACATCAGCAATTAACACAGGAACAACAAGTAACGGCAGGCGTAAGACCGGGCCAAATAAGGGTTTCACTCGGCATAGAACACATTCAGGATATTAAAAACGATTTCAGCCAGGCCCTTGATAAAGTTTAATCAAACCTCAAAAATATAAAATGGAAATACAAACCAAAACAAACGAAGTTATAAGAAACACAGGATCACTTAATGTTCGCTATTTTGAGACAGAACAGGGCAAAATCATTCCCTCGATTCGAATTTTTTATCACTCCTGGGGAGCTTTAAACACTAATGCAAACAATGTGATTTGGATTTGCCATGGCCTCACTGCCGACAGCAATGCTGAGGCATGGTGGCCGGGACTGATCGGACCCGGAAAAACCTTCGATACCAACAAATATTTTATCATTTGCCCGAACACCCCAGGCTCTTGCTATGGTTCTTCAACACCCGAAGAATTAAAAGCAGGAGCAAATATGTCTGATAAAGAAAAGCTGAATTTAAGCGTTCGTGATATTGCTTGTATATATAACCAGATGGCAAAACAACTCAGTTTTAACAAAATTGAAATCCTTGCAGGACCTTCAATTGGTGGCTTTCTGGCGCTGGAATGGGGTATCGAACACACAATCCCCATAACTAAACTGGTGCTGGTAGCCTCAAGCTATTATGCCTCCCCCTGGAACATCGCCATTAATGAAACGCAACGCATGGCCCTGAAAACGAAAGATAAAGCATCAGGACTTGCAGCAGCGCGGGCAATTGCGATGTTAAGCTACCGCTCAGGTGAAGCCTATAACCGTACACAAAAAGGACAAAATGAAGATGGTCAGTTTTATGCTGCCACATATCAGCAATACCAGGGTGAAAAACTGGTCAAACGCTTCTCCTCCGAAACTTATGAATTTATGATTGACTTATTCAATAGCCATGATATTTCGAGAAAACGCGGTAATGTAAAAGCGATACTGGAGAAAACAGAGACCGCAACCCTAATTATTGGATTTTCCCACGATCAGTTATTTCCTTCCGATGAACAATATAGGTTGGCGAACATGTTGCCAAAATCAACCTACCATTTAGTAGAATCTGATTTCGGGCACGATGCATTCCTGACAGAAAGTCGCACAGTAGCCCAATTAATTAAAAACAATCTAAACCTTTAAATCATTAATGATGAACAACAATCAACTTAAAATAGGAATCATTGGATTTGGCACAGTAGGCCAGTCACTCTACGAAGTACTACAGAAATCTCCTTCGACTAAAGCAGCCATACATACTGTAGTAGCTAAAAATCCGAATAAACAAAGAAGTATAGTACCCGAAAACCTTAAGTTTAATGCCAGCGAAATAATCAATTCAAACGAAATAGATACGGTTGTAGAACTTATCGATGACGATAAAGAGGCACTAAAATTGGTAAAAACCGCCCTATATAACGGAAAAAATGTCGTGAGCGGTAATAAAAAAATGATTGCTGAAAACCTGGAAGAGATCATAAGAATGCAGCAAGACACTGGCCAGAGCATACTCTACGACGCTTCAGCCTGTGGCAGTATACCGGTAATAAGAAATCTGGAAGAGTATTACGACAACGATCTCCTCCAAAACATTACCGGTATTCTGAATGGATCATCCAATTATATCCTTACACAAATGTACGCACATCATAAAACTTATGAAGATGCGCTGGCAGAGGCACAAGAGAACGGTTTTGCAGAAAGCAACCCCACATTCGATGTAGATGGCTACGATGCCATGTATAAACTCATCATTCTCACATTACACGGTTTCGGCACTATAGTGAAACCTGAGAATGTATTCTACACAGGCATTTCCGGAATTTCTGGCAACGATATAAGCTTTGCACGTGAAAAAGGCTTAAAAATCAAACTCATTGCTCATGCATGCAAAGTACCCGGCAATAAAGTCGCCCTGTTTGTGATGCCGGCATTTGTGGAACCAGAAAACTATCTTTACAATGTAGATGACGAGTTCAATGGTGTAATCATTGAAGGTGAAGCATATGATAAACAATTAATGTTTGGCAAAGGAGCTGGCGGACACCCTACTGGTTCTGCAGTGCTCTCAGACATTTCAGCATTGAGCCACCAATACAAGTACGAGTACAAAAAACTGCATCTGCCAAACCCGCCGGAAGTTTCAGAAGATGTAATGTTAAAAATGTATTTCCGATACCAAAAACCCGAAACCATCGACATATTACCTTTACAAACCATTGAAGAACAGCATATCGGACCACAATATCATTATACCGTGGGTACAGTAAAGCTTGCTGATCTATTGATAAATAGTGATAATTTACGTAAATTTGTTTCTTTTATGGCACTACGCAGAATCAGCAACGAAAGTATTTTCACCCATTACCAGAATAAAAACTACTACCGGCAATCACTTGCCCCGGTAAATGCGCATTTAATACTATAATCTATGAAAAACAAACCCAACATTTACGAAGCAGTTAAAAAACGAATACTGGTGCTCGATGGCGCCATGGGAACAATGCTGCAAGCATATAACTTTCAGGAAGAAGACTATCATCATGAATCAATACCGGAGAGCGGTGGAGATTATAAAGGCAATAATGAATTGCTCAACATTTCCCACCCTGAAGCAGTCCTGGAAATACATAAAAAGTACATCGAAGCCGGTGCAGATATTATCGAAACCAACACATTTAATGGCAACGCCATCTCACAAGCCGATTATGGACTCGAAGGCATGGTGCACCTTATCAATTATAATGCAGCCAAACTTGCCAGAGAAGCTGCCGATGAGCTCAGCACGCCCGACAGACCAAGATACGTAGCCGGCTCAATAGGCCCAACAAACCAAACAGCCTCATTATCGCCCGATGTAAGCAACCCGGGGTTTCGCAAAGTACATTTCGACGACCTTTACGAAGCTTACAGAGAGCAAGCAACAGCGCTTGTTGAAGGGGGCGTGGATGTTTTACTGATAGAAACCATTTTTGACACACTCAATGCAAAAGCCGCCCTATACGCCATTGAAGAAGTAAACAAGGATAAAGGCACCAACGTGCCCATAATGATCAGCGGAACAATAACAGATGCCAGCGGTCGCACACTCAGCGGACAAACGCTGAAAGCCTTCTACACTTCTATGATGCATGGCAATATATTCTCATTTGGATTGAACTGTGCAATGGGTGCCGAACAGCTTACACCCTACATCGAAGATCTGTCGAACATGGCATCGGTTTATACCAGCGCTCACCCAAATGCCGGGCTACCCAACGAACTGGGAGAATACGACCAATCCGCACGGGAAATGGCCAACCTCATCGAAGGTTACCTTAAAAAAGGTTGGGTAAACATCATTGGTGGTTGCTGCGGCACAAGACCAGACCACGTTAAAGCTATTGCTGAAGTAGCAGAAAAATACCAACCGCGCAAAGTTCCCAAATACAAGCCGGTTACCAGAATCAGCGGACTGGAAATGCTGGAAATTACACCTGAATTGAATTTTGTAAACATCGGAGAACGCACCAATGTAGCCGGTTCCAAAAAATTTGCACGGCTTATACGCGAAGAAAAGTACGAAGAAGCATTGGATGTGGCCAGAAATCAGGTCGATGGCGGAGCTCAGGTTATTGATGTATGCATGGACGATGCCATGCTCGATGACGAAGCGGCAATGGTTAAATTCCTTAACCTTATTGCAGCTGAACCAGACATTGCCAAAGTGCCCATCATGATTGACTCCTCTAGATGGAATGTGATTGAAGCCGGATTAAAGTGCGTACAGGGAAAATCTATTGTAAATTCCATTAGCCTGAAAGACGGGGAAGAAGAATTTATCAGGCGCGCACAAATAATTAAGCAATCCGGTGCTGCAGCAGTAGTTATGCTTTTTGATGAAACCGGACAGGCCGATGTTTATGAACGCAAAAAAGAAATAGCGCAACGTTCTTACGACGCATTAACGAAAAAAAGCGATTTTCCTCCGGAAGACATCATCTTCGACCCCAATGTATTGGCCATTGGAACCGGCATAAAAGAACACAATAACTATGCAGTAGATTTCATTCGCACCTGTGAATGGATAACTAACAACCTCCCCCACGCCAAAATCAGCGGCGGAATAAGCAATCTATCATTCAGCTTCAGAGGCAATAACACTGTGAGAGAAGCCATTCACGCTGTTTTTCTTTATCATGCCATTAAAGCCGGCCTCACCATGGGTATCGTGAACCCAAATCTACTCCAGGTATACAATGACATTGAACCAGATTTACTTGCACTAACCAAAGACCTGGTACTGAACAAACGCGCCGATGCTACTGAGCGTTTAATGATTTTTGCAGAAAATGTAAAAGAGAAACAGGAAACAGAAGTACAAAAAGAAAGTTGGCGCGAGAAAAACCTCGAAAACAGACTAGAATACTCCTTACTTAAAGGCATCAGAAACTACCTGGAAGAGGACCTCGAAGAAGCAATTGAAAAATACGACAAAGCCCTTGAAATTATTGAAGGTCCTCTCATGAATGGGATGAATACGGTTGGCGACCTTTTCGGTGAAGGTCGAATGTTTCTGCCACAGGTTGTAAAAACAGCCCGGGTAATGAAACAAGCCGTTGAAATACTCCAACCCACCGTAAAATCACAAGAAGCGGAAGGTACCGAGCCACGCAAAAAAGGTAGATTATTACTGGCCACCGTAAAAGGCGATGTGCATGATATAGGCAAAAACATTGTAGATGTTGTACTTGAATGCAACAGTTATGATGTCATTGATATTGGCGTAATGGTGCCTGCAGAAACCATTCTCGAAGAAGCACACAATTATCAGGTTGACGCCATTGGCCTGAGTGGCCTCATAACACCTTCTCTGGATGAAATGGTTGAAGTAGCCAAAAAAATGGACGAGGCAGGCTTTACTTTACCCCTACTTATTGGTGGGGCTACCACATCAGAATTGCATACCGCAGTTAAAATTGCACCAGCATACAAAAACACTGTAATACATGTAAAAGACGCCTCCCGGAGTGTTGGTGTAGTTAAAAACATCCTGGGTAAAAACAGCGAACAATACGCTGAAGAGATAAAAGAAAAATATGAAAAAATCAGAAACAAATACGAAAACAAACATCAGGTGGAACTTAGGGACATTAAAGATGCCCGTACCAATGCCATACAGCTGGATTTTACTGACGAAAGCGTATACCAACCCAAACAAACAGGCATAAAAGTATTTGATGATGTTAAAATAGAAGATATCAGACCCTACATCGACTGGACATTCTATTTCGGGGCCTGGGACCTCAAAGGTCGCTACCCTGCAATTCTTGGCGATCCGGTTAATGGCCCGGAAGCACGCAAATTGCTTGATGATACAGAACAAATGCTCAGCGAAATTGAACTCAATCAATGGTTGAAGTGCAGCGGCGTAGCAGGTATTTTTCCGGCTGCACGCTACGGTGATGACATCATCGTTTATGAAAATGATCAACGCAACCAAATCAAAATGTATCTTAACCAGTTGCGCAACCAGGAACGAAAAGACGGCCCCAACCTCTGCCTTGCCGATTTTATAGCACCATCAGATTCAGACATGAAAGACTACATAGGAGCCTTTGCTGTAACAGGAGGATTAGGACTCGAAGAGGTAGAAGAACATTTTAGAAAACAAAATGACGACTACCATGTAATTATGGTCAAAATATTGGCCGACCGGCTTGCAGAGGCTTTTGCCGAATACCTGCATGAAGTAGTACGTAAAGAAATGTGGGGATATGCTACCGAGGAAGACCTTACTGTAGATGCTATGTTGCGGGAAAAATACCAGGGTATCAGACCGGCATACGGATACCCGGCCTGCCCGGACCACGACGAAAAACGCAAAATCTGGGAACTTCTCGATGCAGAAAAAAATACCGGTATCAAACTAACAGAGAACATGGCTATGCACCCCATTGCTTCAGTAAGCGGACTTTACTTTGCACACCCACATTCCAAATACTTCCGTATCGGAAAAATAAACGATTCACAATTAAACGATTATGCCGACCGGAAAAAACAAACGCCTTTTGAAACATTAAAATACCTGAAGCAAAATTATAGTGAAGAATAATTTTTGATAAATTAATTTTCCCGGCGGCTATAGAAATCTATAGCTGCCGTTTTTTTGCTGCAGAAAACATTTTAATAACAAACCCGAAAATTTTTGCTGCAAATCACCTGAAAACCAACACAGATGAACCGAGCCAAGACAAAATTTTTGACACACTGCGCCTTCGCGTAGCTTTCGCTTCCGCTATAGCTTCAGCGAACGCGGACGGCGGAGCAAGGCACGCACATTGATTATAATGGAAGTAAAAACCATGTATGACGTAAATATGATTCATCATGGCGAGCTCCACCTGCCCGCCGTACTACTAAGGCAGGCGGGTCTGATCATTAAAATCAAAATTGTAAACAGATGAAACCTCCATGACAAAGCTTTTGACACAGTTCTGCTGAGCATGCCGAAGCACACGAGCATGATTATTCGGAGGAATAAAAATAAAAGGCTTGTTGTTAGGGAAAAGGAGATTCCATATGACCATTGAAAATTAAATATCAACATATGAAATAAGCATAAAGTATTTCGATTCGCGCACTCCAACTCTATGGCAACTCATCCCCTTTCGCAGCAATAAAAATACGGTACCATTGCTCATCGCTCATCTCTAATTCCTGTTTTGTGCACCACATCGACGCCCTAAAAATGCACCACTGATTATCAGCCTATTGTGGGTTTTAAATTAATATTTTGGATGTCCCGTCCTATTTTGCTCAATAGAATTAAACTATGTTGCATAGACCCGGGCATCCGTGATGAATAATTTCTCATATCCTTTTCCTTGATGAAAAGGATCAAAACCTGTCCGACAATTGGCGGAAATCAAGACCAAATTACGGTTATTCGCCTATCGGCTCATGAGGGCTTCGCCGTTCATCCCGCTCTGTTCAATGAATTAAATGGCATATAAAAGCTGGGCAAACCTCTTTTATACCATTTATATCCATTGAACCCCGATTATGAAAATATAGCGCAACTGTCTTCAGCAGTTGCTAATATTTTCTATATCGGGATTTACCCTCATACAATCCATAAAATGATTGAAAATCATAATTATGGATTAATTCGAGTAGAACATTCACCCCTGCGCTGGCCCGCCAACGGCTTTAGCCCTCACGAGTTTACGAGTAATTTGGTCTGGCCAACCCGCCTTGGGTCTTGTCGTTGATCAGCAGTAAAAAGCTTGCCAGCTAGCCGCATGAAGAAAAATGCGTTAAAAAAACCTTGTTATTATGGCGTCAAAGTTTGCGCTGTTTGAGCACCGATTTTTTTGAAAAATCGGTGTGAGTTCGTAAACTTTAGATATAAAGACCAGGTTTTTAGCACTTTTCTTTAAGCGGCGGGTTTTTGAGCCACCCTTCGGTCGACGAAGGCTTGCCGCAGGTGAAACGCTAAAGCTATGGCGTCACGCGGTTTTGCCTTTATTGACCTGTAGCAAAAAAAGTAGGGTTATGTCAAAATTTGGTGCCCCATTGCACAAAACAGGGCACTCCAACCCTATGGCAACTCATCCCCTTTCGCAGCAATAAAAATACGGTACCACTGCTCATCAGTCATAATAAAACTAAGTGCCTGAGCTGCTTTTTGCAACCGTTCAATTTTACCGCTTCCCACCACGGGTAAAATGCCGGCCGGGTGTTTTAAAAGCCAACTATAAACAACCTGGTCAACAGACCGTAACCCCATTTCTTCTGCAACATTTGAAATGGCTTGGTTTACCGCTAACTCACGATTATTCGCAGGCTTAAAAATCTTGCCTCCTGCCAGGGGCGACCAGGCCATGGGGTTAATCCTGCGCTTTAAGAAACTTTCAATATTACCATCTTCGAAAGCCGAAAGGTTCAGTGGCGATATCTCAACCTGATTTGTAACCAGCTTATCGTCCAGGTAAGATTGTAGCACCTCATATTGCTGTGGGTTGAAATTTGACACACCAAAAAACCGCACTTTTCCACTTTGCTTTAAATCGCCAAAAGCTCTTGCCACCTCATCAGGATCAAACAAAGGCGATGGCCGGTGCAACAACAATAGATCAATATAGTCCGTATGTAAATTAACTAACGAATTTTCAACAGACGAAACAATGTGCTCGTAGGAATAGTCGTAAGTTTTAACTTTCCTTTCCGGATATTTATCTGAAATTAACTTAATACCACATTTTGTAATAATCTGTATATCCTCTCTGATGCCGCTCTTTTGCTTTAATGCTTTACCAAAAGCGGGTTCACACTCATAATCACCATAAATATCGGCATGATCGAATGTAGTAATGCCCAGTTCTACAACTTGTTCTATGAAACGTAGCAATTCAGAATCTGTAAGCTGCCAGTCAAGCAATCGCCATTGGCCATGTATTATTCTGGACACCTCAAAATGAGGCGCTAACGCTATTTTTTCCATATAGATACCATTATTGTCTTAGGATAGGTAAAGGTAGTCATTATATAAAATATACAACGGTCAATTCAAAAGTTTGGGTTTGAGATTTTTGAAAAAAAATTGGTTTGTTTAAAAATTCATCGTATTATTGTGATATCATTTTGATATCATTTAACAATCATTTTAAAATTATAGCTATGGAACAGGAAAAAACGTACAAAGGGATGAATGGATTTGCAATGCTAACCATCCTATTGATACTTTTCATTGGGTCAATTGTAGGCATTATTTTGGCAAAAATGGTCCCGCTGCTTGCAATCACATTAATTTCAGCATTTCTGAGCATCGGATTTGTCATTGTAAATCCCAACGAATCATCTGTACTTGTGCTTTTTGGCGCCTACAAAGGAACCATAAAGCAATATGGCTTTTTCTGGGTGAACCCGTTCTTTGTGAAAAAGAAAATTTCGCTGCGTGCGCGAAACTTCGACAGTGATCCCATTAAAGTAAACGATAAGGTGGGGAACCCGATAAAAATTGGCGTTGTGCTCGTGTGGAAAGTCGATGAAACATTCAGAGCAGCATTTCAGGTTGACGATTTCCAGCACTTTGTGCTTGTTCAAAGCGAAGCTGCGCTACGTAAAATTGCCGGTGCTTATCCGTATGACAATTTTGAAGATGAAGATGCCGACTTAACCCTGCGTTCAGGTGGTGAACAAATCAACCATGAGCTTGAAAAAGAAATTGCAGAACGTCTGGAGCTGGCCGGCATACATGTTATTGAAGCGCGCATCAACTACATAGCTTACGCCGAAGAAATTGCAAGCGCCATGCTCCGTCGTCAGCAGGCATCAGCAATCATTGCAGCCCGTGAAAAAATCGTAGAAGGCGCAGTGGGTATGGTAGATATGGCCCTAAAACAATTCGAAGGCAAAGATGTAATTACGCTCGATGAAGAAAGCAAAGCCGCAATGGTTAGCAACCTGATGGTTGTACTTTGCTCCGATGAAGCAGCCAGACCAATTGTAAATGCCGGAACACTCAATCACTAAAATTTATGGCCAAAAGGAAATTCGTACTTCGTCTCGAAGAAGAAAAAATGAAAGCGTTGGAAAAATGGGCTGCGGATGAATTCCGCAGCACCAATGGCCAATTGGAATGGCTTATTACCAAAGCGCTTAATGAATCGGGCCGATGGAAGAAGGGACAAAAAAATGAAGATACAGAGAAAGAAAACGATTAAACAATAAAAATGGCAGAAAAAACAGCAATAGAATTACTACAAGAATTCGCTGACAAAACAGGTCGCCAGGCGCAATCAAGCGTAAAAGACCAGAGTGTTTTTGCAATGCATACACAGACCATGCATGCCCGTATAATTTGGTTTGCTGACAACCCCGGCTCAAACCGCTTTTTCGCCGCCTTTTCCAACCCCAAATATTTTGGAATTAGGGCTATTTACAGCGGGGTATTCATACCTGTAGATGTTCCCCAAAAAGCGCTGGTGCATATTCGTAAAAAAACAATATTTGACAAACTTAAGTTTCCCAACTTACGCAAATCAGAGAAGTTTAATAACAGAAAACTAGACAAAAAACTAGTGCTCAACGGAGAGCAAATAGAGAGAGCCGCAAAAATTCTTTACGACCAGAAAATCCAGCATGAAATACTCAACTTTATGAAAAAGAACCCGCTATACAGAATCATCATCAATGATTTTGATATGAGCTTCATCCCGGAATTCAGCACCAAATCTTACCTGGGATTGGTGCGTATAGACTGGGAGTGTGACGAGGAAAACATCGAAAACCTTTTTAGCGAAATAAAGCAATTTGAAAAACATCTGTAAAAATGGAACAAAAAAAATCATGATGAAAAAGACACAAATTGGAACGTTTGTATTGGCATTATTTGTAATTGCCAGTCTTATCCAGTGCAAACCGGAACAGGAAAAGGAATTAAAATCCCAATTAGATTCGTACTTTGAACAACAAGTTTATAATCAATCAGACGATATAGATAAAGAGAAGAAACCCGGACTGGCGGTAATAATTACAAAAAAAGATACTATCCTATATAAAGGAAGTTTTGGTTCAGCCAATTTAGACAAAGAATTGCAAATAACTGAAAACACAATTTTTGACATAGCTTCTGTAAGTAAGCAGTTTACAGGAATGGCAATAGCTCTTTTAGAAGAAAAAGGTGAGATTAATATGAATGAAAAAATCATTAAGTATTTGCCTGATTTGCCAGAGGTTATGAATGATATTACAATATATCAACTTGTTCATCACAGTTCCGGTATTAGAGACTGGCCTGGGTTATTTGGTTTAAAAGGATGGCAGCCCGATGAACCACTTTCATTGGATGATATTTATGAAATGCTAAAAAAACAGGAAAGTTTGAATTTTACCCCGGGTACTGCATTTTCATATAGTAATTCCAATTACAACCTTTTGGCAAAAATAGTTGAAGCAGTTACAGATACAACATTTAATAGCTGGATGCATAATTATATATTTGCTCCCCTGGAGATGAACAACACATATTTTGTCGGAAACAGTAATCAAAAAGCAGATGTTGTTGCCAATTCTTATGTTTATACCGGAAATAATTACCTCCCTTTTTCTAATAATCTCAGCGCCCCTGGTTCCAGTTCACTTAGGAGCAGCACCTCAGATATGTCAAAATGGATAATCAACTTTCACAGTAAGACATTGCGTGGAAATAACGCCTTTGACAAAATGACTCAAAAAGGAAGTTTAGCCAAAAATAAAACCATAGATTATGGATATGGCTTGTACATAACTGAAATAAAAAATAAGAAAGCTTATGGACATGATGGGTCATGGGGAGGCTACAAGTCGGTAACAGTCTTTTTTCCTGAAGAAAGTATTGGTGTGGTTATTTTAAGTAATAATGGAACACTACGCCCTCAAAAAATGATGAATGACATTGCTGATATTTTATTTGGTGATGAGACAGAGAAAAAAACAAAAAAAAGTGAGTCAACAGAGCAAGAAATAAACGATGAATTTTTCGCTTTGTGTGCCGGCAAATACCAACAGGTTGATGACAAAGATTGTTATCTGACTTTCTTTAAAAAGGGTGATGAATATTTTGCAAACGTATATAATAAAGATTATAAATTATATGCTAAATCAGATTCAGCATTTTTTGTAAAAGAAGCCAAAGCTGAACTTGTATTTCATCTAAGAAATGGTAAAGTAAATAGTCATACGCTTAATCAAAATGGCAAAAGTTACTTAGCATTGAAAGTTGAAGAAGAAGAAGGAGGGGTTGAAGAAGAACCAAATATTAATTACGATAAATTAACAGGAACATTCTATTCAAAGGAGCTTGATGTTAAATATGAAATTAAATATGAAAACGATAAATTGAAAATACAAAGTCCCATATTTCCGAAAGATATAATTCTTGAACATTCCAAAAGCTTGACATTTATAAGTAATTCAGGCTTAATACAATCGATTTCATTTTTAGAAGAAAATGGAGCAACTATAAGCCTGGTAATAAACAATCCAAGAGCAAAAAATCTATTATTTGAAAAAGTAAACCAATGACATCACAAGAAAACACGCTGTCTAAAAAAAGCAAAGATGAACTCTTTTTCTTTTTCAAACATGATGGCAGTATCGATTTCCCTAAAAAGCTGGCTGCCGGAAAAATCCTTTACAACAGAAAATATGATCGGCGCAAATTAGCAGAAGAAAAAAAGAAAATAACAGACGAAATAAAAAAAGAAATTGAAATCTGTATTAATCCGGAAAAAATCAAAAGGGAACATAAAGCCCAACTAAAGAAAAACTTAGCATGGAGCCTGGTCTTAACTATCATTGTAGCAACCATTACAATCATCAATAGTGATCAGTTAGTTTCATCCATACTCACTGAATTAGCCATGATTACAGCTTCCATTATAGCCATGCCATTTATCCGGTATCTATGGGGAAACAGAAGTTTACAAAAGAAATTACGTGAGGGCAAAAGAAATCTGCAAGTACTTGAAAGCAGATTGCAAAAAATCGAACAGGAATGGCCCTTTTGAATAGTAGCAAAACACTCAAAAATAAACTCCTAACAAACACTTAAAAGAAATAAACAGCAACAATTGCAGCAACTTGGTTGTTTAGGCTCTCAAAAAGAGATCCTATGCAGATTAAAAAATTGCTACCAACACTACTGGCAGGATTGTTACTTTTTAGTTGCCAGCAACAATCCACAACCACGAACTCAAAAGCAGTTGAGACAATTGCACAATCAAATCACCAATGGACAGGTGTAGCTGTAAGCAATAGCAACAGAATATTTGTCAACTTCCCGTTTTGGTCAGACAACACACCTGTTTCAGTAGCTGAAATTGTTGATGGTAAAGCTGTACCCTATCCTACAAAAAACTGGAACAACCGCAACAACCCCGATGGCTTTCTGGCTGTTCAATCTGTTTTTGTCGACAAGCAAAATCACTTATGGGTACTTGACACCCGCAACGCCCAATTTCGGGGAGTAGACAGTATTGGTCCGGTGCTCTATCAATTTGATTTGCAAACAGACAAGCTTATAAACAAGTATAATTTTGACAATAAAGAGTACACTAAAAACTCCTATTTTAATGATGTAAGAATCGACAATACAGATCAAACAGCTTACATAACAGACTCGGGCAACGGAGCCCTTATCGTGCTTGACTTAAAATCAGGAGAGGCTAAACGCTTATTGGACGAGCATTCTGCCACACATGCCGAAACAGACTACCTTGTGGTAAATGGCAAAATGTGGAAAAACAGTATCGATGCTGATGGCATTGCCCTCAGTCCAAATCGCAAACATTTATATTTCACAGCTCTGAGCGGGCATACTTTATATCGCATTCCTACATCAGCTCTGCAAAGTAAGTCCATAACAAAAAAGCAGCTGGCGGCTTCAATAGATACCGTAATGCATATTCCCGCAACCGACGGTATGCTTTTCGACGATCAAAGTAACCTATGGATGGGAGGACTGGAAAACAATTCCATAAATGTATTGCAAAATAATGGGAAATTGGTTCAAATAATTCAGGACAGTATTATACACTGGGCCGATTCATTTAGTAAAGATACGGCTGGCAACATATTTTTCACCACCTCACAGATACATTTGCAACCCGAAAACAGAAAAGCTTATGATATCTTAAAAATAAATCCGGTGAAACTAAACCCAAAACCACTCAACAAAATACTAATAGCCATTACAAGCCATGGCTTACTCGGTGAAACAGGAGACTCAACCGGATATTACCTTTCAGAAGTATCACATGCGTATTACACTTTTATAGAAGCTGGTTTTCAAATTACATTCACTAGCCCCAAAGGAGGCAAATCGCCAATTGATGGCATGAACATGAAGGACTCGCTCAATAAAAAATTCATGAACGATAAAGAAGCACAGCAAGCCATTGAAAATGCTATTCCAGCCAATCAGGTCAACCCTTCTGAATATCGTGCCGTTTACTATGCAGGTGGACACGGTACCATGTGGGATTTTCCGCAAAACAAAGCACTTCAGCAGGCGAGTCGCAAAATCTACGAAGATGGTGGTTTAGTATCAGCAGTCTGTCACGGTCCATCAGGGTTAGTCAACATCAAGCTTTCAGACAATAACTTCTTATTAAAAAACAAAACAGTAGCCGGCTTTACCAACGAAGAAGAAAATGCAGCCGGCCTTGATGATGTAGTACCATTTTTACTGGAATCGAAATTAAAAATGCGTGGTGCGCAGTTCAAAAAATCGCCTGTATTTCAAAAAAAGGTGGTTTCAGACCACAGAGTGGTGACGGGGCAAAATCCCGCGTCGGCCAAAGGAGCTGCAGAGCGGATAGTTGAGCTATTGACCTTCAGCACAACAGGCAAGTAAAACAATCAATGGTCGAACTCCAGTAACTCAACGGGAGCTCCATTGATTTCAATCATTGCTACACGCACACCATCAGAAGGTGGGTTTGGAGGTGTAAGCATTTTGAAGTTGTGTTTTTCAAGCTCGGCATCCAAATCATCAACTTCAAATGCTACATGTGGTAACTTTTGAATTATTTCAGGCAAATGGCAATCCGCCTCAAAACGCATCCACTCCACACCTACAGGGCTTTCAGGAAAACCTGAAACATAAAACTTCAAATGTGGAATATAACGTTCTCCGGCCGTTTTATGATTCATGGGAATACCTGTATGATGGTACCGCCACCCCCACTCTGCCGTGGCTATTGGCAATTCTGAATCTTTACGCATAAAAAATTCTATTATCTGTTACAAACCCTAAAAATAGTAAATTCAGTACAATAATATTGGCTAATAAAACAATATCATACAGCGATATTGCACAACAAATTCCGGAAAACATTGGCATAAGATTACAAAAACAGAATATTTTATTAATTTTATCATGGTGGTTAGCCATTATTATTCAATAATACAGATAGAAAAATAAACTTACTATGATAAAAAGACCATTTTTCTTATTATTTGTTTTTGGCCTTTTACTCGGGTTGCCAACCAATGCACAGAATGTCAAAGTTGGAGACATGGCGCCAGAAATAGCTCAAAAAAACCACAATGGTGAAGAAATAAAACTGTCGGATTTGCGCGGAAAAATGGTGCTCATAGATTTTTGGGCATCTTGGTGTGTGCCCTGCAGAAAAGAAAACCCTAACCTGGTTGAAGCTTATGAAAAATATAAAAACACGAAATTTATTAATGGTAAAGGGTTTACAATTTTCAGTGTTTCGCTCGACTCCAAAAAAGAAAGCTGGCTAAAAGCCATAAAAGATGATAATTTGAAATGGCCTTACCATGTTAGCGATTTGAGGGGCTGGCGAAGTGAGCCTGCAAAAAAATACGGCATAAAAGCCGTACCTGCCAATTACCTCATTGACGGAAATGGCAAAATTGTGGCCATACACCTCCGCAGTGAAGAAGTTGAAGAAACCCTGAGTAGCTATAAAGACACCTGGCTCAATCAAATTTTCAGATAGCGAGTCAACCTGCAACTAATAATGAAAACACTATGTGTTTATTCAGTTTGCTTCATATAAAATCAGTAAATTAGTCAACAATAGAAATTCACACATTGCGCAATAATAATACAGGTCTGACCTAAAACGCCTTACAATGAAAACCGGACGCATACTCAAAAAAACAGGAAAAGTTCTGCTCATTACGCTACTATCGCTTATTGTACTTATACTCGTTGCAGTAGGCATAGCATTACATTCTGAAAACACCATCACTCGTCTGGCGCTTGATGAAGTTACAGAAATGTTCGATGCTCCAGTGAAAGTAGACAATGTGGAACTCCATATTACACGCAATTTTCCATATGCTACAGTAGCATTTCATGGGCTCAAAGTAGGTCCATACCGGAAAAACCAAACCGATACAACAGACCGCCAAAGCAATGATACCCTGCTAAGTCTTGACAAACTTTATGTGTCCATAAAATCAAGACCATTATTCTACAATAAAATTAAAATCCGGAAAATTGAAATAGAAGGCTTTGCTTTCAATTACTTCGTAGATTCCTCAGGAGCAACCAACATTGATTTCCTAATGGAGAGTGATACCACAGATGTGGAAGAAGATTCCATTACTTCAGACACCTCTGAAAGTGTACTTGATGTGCTCCTTAGCAACTTAACTATCCGCGACGTTACAATCAACTACAGAGACGAATCCATGGGTGCAGCAGCTTTACTTCATATCCCGGAAATGGACATCTCAGGTCGCGTGCTTGACGAATATTACAAAGGCTCCCTCAAAGGCGAAGTTGTACTAACCAAAAGTAAATACAACGGCACAAACCTCAACCTGATGAACCGGACGTCACTGGCCTTTATGGTCGACTATGATGATGGCGCCGTAGAACTGGAATCGCTCAACTTTTTAACCGATGGCGCCAAATTAACAGCGAGTGGTAATGCCATGATACGGGATTCCATCTATATGGACATGCAATTCAACCTCGAAGATGTAAACCTCAAAGAATTAAGCAAATATGCCCCCAAAGAAATGCTGGCCGAATACGGCTTACAAGAAATGGGAGGTATATTAAACCTTTCGGGCAAAGTAAAAGGTTACCTCTACGATACTCTGCTCCTGCCGGCGGTCAATACAGATATGGCACTTGAAGGTGGCCGCATCATCACAACTGAATACCCGGCCATAGAAAACCTGGCTTTCGCAGGAAGTGTGTTCGTACCAGACCCGAATAACATGCAAACAATGGCCGCCAACTTTAAAAGTTTTCATCTCGCCACCCCAAAAAGCCGTGTTGATGCATCATTTAATGTAAAAAATTTCGAACAACCTGTTTACCGGGTCAAAACCAATGCTGCCCTTACCCTCGATGAATTTGCAGCATTATTACCCAAAGGCACCGTTGAATACCTGCGGGGTGAAGTCGACTTTCAATTTACCACACATGGCACACTACCTAAAAACCCTGGCCTGAACAGTGCCGACTATTTTCTTACACGCACCAAACTGGATGTGCAAATTCGCGACATTGCCACAGCCATGGACTCCATGCAGAAAGTAGAAAACTTCTCAGCAAACTTCTCCTACAGCCCAAATAAACGCATGGTACTCGATAAGTTCACCATGGAAGCACCGGGATACAATGTAAAAATTGATAATGTTGTGCTAATGGCCGATATTCTTGGCCTTGTCAGCGACATGGACAACATGGGAGCCAATGTGGATTCGCTTTACTTAAAAATGGGCAACACCACACTTAATGCTAAAGCACATGTCAAAGGATTATCAAAACCAACATTCAATTTAACTTCTGATTTGAGGTTAGATTTAGATGAATTAAAGCAACTTATGCCGGATAGTTTGGTCGATAAAATGGGCGGGCAGGTTGCATTTGGGTTAAAATCGCACGGCACGGTAGACCTTGACTCCATTGAAACTCAAATAATGCCTATCGTATTTGAACAAAGCGAATTCGGACTAAACATAGCAAATTTCAACTTTGCCATGCCCGATGATACGTTAACCAGTATAGACAAGCTGAACCTTGACTTTGCCATGGCAAACGACACCATGAGAATTGATAATGTGCATGCTCAAATGCACGGACTCGACTTTTGGCTGGACTCCACCGAAATATGGAACGTATACAAAGCATTCCTGCTGGAACAAAAAGACAAAAAAATTATAGTCAACACCCACGCCAAACTCAGCAAATTTGACTATGCAATGGTATTACCATTCATGGAAGAAGACACAACTGCAGCAGACACAAGCGCCAATACAGAAATTGCTGAAAACAAATCAAAACCCGAAGCACAACCTAACACTGAATCAAACAGGGAAGTAACCAAAGAAACTGCTGCAAACACTGACACCACAAGTACAGAAGAAACTTATATTCCGCCGTACATCGTGCGTGGAACATTTGCACTTAATAGTGTTAAATACGAAAACATTTACCTTGAGAACCTTTCCACAAAATTCCGCGTTGACGATAGCCTTTATGTGGCCGACAAACTCACATTCGATGCTTTTGGAGGAAAAATCATTACATCGGCTGTGTACGATACCCGAAAAGATTCCCCAGAAGATACGCTGATAACATTCTATTTCAAAAACGAAATGGAAAATGTAGACATACATCAAATGCTGGTAGATGCAGACAACTTCGACCAGGATGACTTTACTGCCGAAAACATACGCGGTAAAGTTACCAGCACCCTCGATGGAAGAGTAATTTTTACAGATAATTTTGATGTTGTGTACGACAAAATTAATGTACTCGGAGACTTTAAACTCGAAAACGGTGCCATTTATAATTACGAACCACTAATGGAAGTTTCTGAATATCCGGTACCTGCACTAAGCGACCTTGACACCCTGGTTTTCAGAACATTGAGAAGCAATGTCTTCATATACAAAAACGAAATTTTCTTCCCCAAAACTGATATCATAAGTAATAAAATTGACATGTCAGCCTATGGAATGCAAAGCTTCAATGAAGATTATGAATATCACTTTATTATGTTCTTCAGCGACGTGATTTTTGGGAAAAACAAAAAAGTACTGAAAAAACAGGGATTTGAGAGCACTGTATTCGAAGGTGATGATGAAGCCAACAGAAGAGGAACACCCATTATTGCTAAAGACCTGGAGGGAGAAACAAAATATGGTCCAGATAGTAAAGCTGCTCGCCGTATGATGCAAACTAGAATACGACTTAAAGAAAGAGGACTAAACCTGATTTTCCATCCACGGCTGGTGAACTTCAGTACCGACCTCGACCGAAAAGAAGGCAAGGCTCAAAAAGAAAAAAAGTAAACAGCAAATGCGATTGACTAAAAACCATATTATAGCTTATACCCTCTCCCTGGCAATAATAGTTTTGCTGGCAATAAAACTATGGCAGTATTACGATAAAAAGCCTGAGGCCAAAAGCAAGGCAATAATAAATATAGCAAAGCAACAACCTTTAGACATAGTATTTGGTAACGACAGCGCTACATTATCCGTATATATGTATGCCAGTTACAATTGCAGCTACTGCCGAAAGTTTTTTACAGACGTTATGCCTGAATTGAGTTCCTTAATGGAAGAGAAAAGCATCAAAATTGTGATGCGACTGACATCCAAAACAAAAGACTCCAGGTTAAAACGAGCGCTCAAGGCTGCTGTTTGTGTAAACTTATATGGAAACTTTCAGTATTTGCACAAATTACTCTTACATGAACCTAAAGTGGTCTACACACAAGACTTCCAGAGCATGATCGATGAATTCAGCGTGAAAGATCCTTTTGTTGGAGAATGTATAGACGGACAAAAAGCTTCTGAATATTTAGAGCAAAACATACAGGAATTTGACAATTTAAAGTTAAAAGGAACGCCCAGCTTTATAATTGAAAAATATGTTTATCAGGGTTACAGAGATCCCGAAGCATTCAAAGCAATAATTGAAAAACATTTATCAAAAATTGAAAAAGAAGTATAAATAAAAAAAACCTGACTATGAAAAAAAAGATTTATTTCTTACCACTGGCGCTACTTGGAATTTTCCTGGCCTTTAACTGGGGATGTGAAGAAGAGGAAGCCGAACTTTGTGAAGCTTTCGACGGACTTCCCGAATATTGCGATATACCGACAATTTGCTGTCCGACCGATGGCGGAGATTGCTATTACGTAAATCCCGACGGCGAAAATTATTATTGCGACGCTGACCTTGCCACAGACAATGACCCGGATGGATGTGCGGAAGCTGAAAACACATACATTGATGAACATTGTGACACAACGGCCGTCACAAAATCAGCGAGAACGCAAATGCATAAAGATTTGAGTCAGTTTACACGTAAATTGATGCAAAAAGCCAGAGAACAATCGGTTTGCTATACAGAATAAAAGTGAACTTATTTATGATAAACCGTGGCTTCCGCCAGGGTTGAATACTACAGTTCGTTGCGTCGCTTTTGCCCCTCGCGATGATGTCTCCGAATGGACGATAACGTCGCTGTTTAAACTGCACAAAACCCAAATCGGAGCCGTCATCACGAGCGCCAGTGAAGTGATCTGTTTCAAGTTTCCGGTTCGGTTGATTGCAACAGATTGCCACGGGCTTCGCCCTCGCAATGACGCCTCCGATTTTCTGGCACAAACCCACAATCAACTGCATGAACATTCGGCTAAATTTGTAATTCAGCCATGCTGCAACGCTTATGCTGATGGCTTCAGTTTCATTTTGTGCTATTTTCGGCCTGCACCTCCGCTTCAAGATGATCCGTGTACAGAATTCCATTCAAATGATCGATCTCATGCTGAAAGATCACAGCAGTAAAATCCTCCACCATCTCCACGTGTTGCTGCCCGTCCATACTCTGATATTCAAGTAAAACGGCGTAAGAGCGGGAATTGAGGGTATCCATGCGATCAGGGATCGAAAGGCAGCCCTCGCGGCACTCCTGGGTCAATTCCGAATATTGCCTGATGCGTGGATTCAGATAAAATTCAAACGGAAAGCCACTTTTATCGAAACGCTGCACCCAAATCACTTGTTTCAATATACCTACCTGGGGGGCCGATATACCCACACCTAATGACACACTATCTGTAACGGTTTTGTAGAGCCGATGCACTAATGCCTGTAAAACCTCATCAGTTGAATCGGGAATAACCTGCTTGCTCTTTTGCCTAAGCAGCAGTGAATCTTCGGTATTCGCAATTGACCAAACACGCATGGCTTGTGAAGTATCGCTGGCCATGATTAGCTCTTGTTGTCCAGGTGTAAATTGATTAGGTTTATCACATGAGGAAAAACCAAAAGTCCAAAGTACCAATAAGAAAATCAAAAAAGTTTTATACATCACTGAAAATTCTAATACTAAATTTTGATAAAGATAATGAGTATTCAAACAAAAAATAATCTTTCTATTGCTAGCCGAATTGCAAATTAGACTTAGCACTTAACGTACCGTTTTTAATATAGTTGCGAAAAAAAGTACAGTCCACGTGATCAAAAAACCGGGTATCGGTGTTTACCATATCACAGCGAAAATACTGATTATTGAAGTACCATTAAAAAAGAATAATATGCAAATAACTGAAAACCTGAAATGGCGGTACGCCATCAAAAAATACGATAAGAGCAGAAAAATTGCACCCACCGACCTGGAAAAAATAAAAGAAGCAGTGCGCTATTCGGCTTCCTCCTATGGATTGCAGCTCTACAAGATCCTTATCATTGAAGATGAAGAAGTGCGCGAAAAGCTGAGAGCGGCCTCTTTCGACCAGGAAAAAGTTACCGACGCATCGCATCTGGTGGTTTTTTGCAATTACACAAATCCCACACCCGAAGACGTGGATAAATACGTAAAACTCACAGCCAAAACAAGGAATCAGGATATTGAAGCACTGGAAGGGTTTAGCAAAACAATGAAAAAAAGCATTGAAGCTAAAGGCAATACAGTTGACCAATGGACAGCAAACCAAACCTATATTGCACTTGGAACATTGCTGGCGGCTGCCTCCGAACTTAAAATAGACTCCTCACCGATGGAAGGCTTTAAACCCGAAGAATACAATAAAATTCTTGGATTAGACAAAAGAGGCCTGAATGCAGCTGTAATTGCTGCCATTGGATACAGATCAGAAGAAGACACCTACCACCATCAAGCCAAGGTTCGTAAACCCAGTGATGAGCTTTTTGAAACCCTGTAAACAATAAATTCATAAAGAAAGCCCGGTCTGGAATTGCCAAACCGGGCTTTTTTGTACCCCCATTTATTTAAACAATTGACCGTTCGTTCTTGTCATACTAAAGCAAACATAAAGCACTAAAATTAAGCTAATTAAAACCACAAAGAATTAGTATGAACAACCAGGATAAGCACCATGATCACAAGCACAAAAAAGAAACAAATCATGGCAATCATGAACACAAGTCACATAACCACCATCACAGTAATCATGACCACACCGAACACCATAAGATGATGATTAAAGATTTCCAGAAACGGTTCTGGATCTCGCTCTCACTCACTGTACCAATACTTGTATTGTCACCGCTTGTTCAAAGCATCCTAAACTACACACTGGAAGTGCCCGGTGATAAATGGATTTTGTTTGCATTATCTACTGTGGTTTTCTTCTATGGTGGATGGCCGTTCCTTAAAGGGCTTTTTGATGAATTAAAAAAACGAAGTCCGGGAATGATGACCCTGATAGCCGTTGCCATAACTGTTGCATTTGGCTACAGCACAGCAACAACCTTCGGATTAGAAGGAAAAACATTCTTCTGGGAGTTGGCCACCCTAATTGATATTATGCTGCTTGGACACTGGATTGAAATGAAATCGGTTGTTGGGGCATCACAATCGCTTCAAAAACTGGCTGCCCTTATGCCATCGGCTGCCCACAAGTTAAAAGGGATCGATACTGAAGATGTTGAGATCGATTCCCTTAAAGAGGACGACAAAGTACTGGTAAAACCGGGAGAAAAAATTCCGGCAGACGGGATTATTTTCGAAGGTAAGAGCCAAGTTAACGAATCGATGGTAACTGGTGAATCAAAGCCACAGGCAAAGCAAAAAGACGACCATGTTATCGGAGGTACAATCAATGGAAATGGTTCGCTAAAAATAAAGGTTGAGCAGGCAGGAGAAAATGCATATTTACACAAAGTGATCGAAATGGTGCGCTCCGCCCAGGCAAAAAAATCAAAAACTCAGAACCTCGCCGACCGTATTGCCTTTTGGTTAACCATTATAGCACTAACTGTAGGTGCCGGAACACTAACAACCTGGCTCGTACTCGGAAAACCATTTGTTTTCGCACTGGAAAGAATGGCAAGTGTTATGGTTATTACCTGTCCGCATGCCCTGGGACTTGCAGTGCCTTTAGTTGCTGCAATTTCAACATCAATTTCGGCACAAAACGGATTGTTGATTAGAAACCGTACAGCCTTTGAAAAATCGCGAAAAATTACACTTCTGGCTTTTGATAAAACAGGCACCCTTACAGAAGGTACGTTTGGTGTAAATCTTATTAAACCCATGGACACAAATTATAAAAAGGAGAAAGTACTGGAGTTGGCTGCTGCCGTTGAAAATCATTCGGACCATCCACTTGCCCATGGTATTTTACAAAAGGCAAAAACAGAAAACATTCAAATTCCGGAAGCGAAGAATTTTGATAGCATTACAGGAAAAGGCATACAAGCTTCGGTAAACAACATGGCAGTTGCGGTAGTCGGGCCAGCATATTTAAAAGATAACAATATTGATATACCGCAAACAGAAGAAATAAAAGATTACGAAACGGTAATTTATGTATTGGTTGATAACAAAGTTATCGGACTCATAACCCTGGCAGATAAAATAAGAGAAGAATCTTATTCAGCTATTGAGTCACTTCAGGCTAATGGCATTAAAACATACATAATTACGGGAGACAATGAAAATGTGGCCAAAAGTGTAAGCGAAGAGTTGAAGATGAATGGCTATTTTGCCGGCATTTTACCCGACCAAAAGCAAGAAAAAGTAAAAGAGCTTCAAAGTCAAGGTGAAGTGGTAGCTATGACAGGCGATGGCATCAATGACGCCCCTGCCCTGGCTACGGCAGATGTGGGCATAGCTGTTGGTTCAGGAACCGATATTGCTGCCGAGACCGCTGATATTATCCTTGTGAACAGTAATCCCAATGACATTGCAGCTCTGATAAAGTTTGGCAAGGCCACCTACACAAAAATGATTCAGAACTTTGTATGGGCAACAGCCTATAATGTGGTAGCAATTCCGCTTGCAGCCGGTGTGCTCATCAGCTACGGCATACTGATTAATCCGGCACTAGGGGCATTATTAATGAGCCTAAGTACTGTGATAGTGGCCATAAATGCACAGTTACTAAAAAGAAAATTAAATCTAAAACCAATAAACAAATAAATTATGAAGTACTACACAGAAAAAATAATTAAAAGCGATTTTGATTCAGCAATCACAAAAACACAAGAGGCCTTAAAAAACGAAGGCTTCGGTATATTGTCTGAAATTAAAATCAATGAAAAACTTAAAGAAAAGCTTGGGGTCGATTTCAGAAAGTATACTATCCTTGGTGCCTGCAACCCCCCATTGGCCCTTGAAGCGTTACAATCTGAGAACAAAATCGGAACGATGCTACCTTGCAATGTAATTGTGCAGGAAATCGGAGACAATGAAGTAGAGGTAGCAGCAATAGACCCATTTGCTTCAATGCAGGTTGTAGACAATGAGGAATTATCAAAGATCGCCAAAGAGGTAAAAGAAAAACTCGACACAGTGATTGAAAATTTATAGTGCAACAACAGATTCCTCCGTCAAATTTAACTTGGCGGAGGAATTATAAAGCTGCAGTCTGGATTTCTATTCCTCAATTATATTCATTAAATTGTTTGCCTTAACACATAAACCACTGAAAATGGAAGTTGACCCTTCGTACCTATTGGAAAAAACCGAAATCGACCAACCATTAATTGCCTTTTATGATGCTCCGGAAACTGAGCCTTTCAACCCGGTGATAGCGCCCAATAAAAAGGGGCACGCCTGCATGTATTCGTTTTATAAAAAGTGGCTCGACGGTAAAACAGTAGCGCTAACAAAAAACAACTTTGGTTGTGGCGGGGCTTCGCACCACCTTTTTAATCAACCTTTGCAGTCGCATGAAGATTTCATTAAATTTTTAGCCGACGACGAGGGTTTAAAAGCAAATCATGCTTTAATGGACGAGTGGATTCGTGAATCAGAAGAATATAAACCGGAGCACGAGTATATTCTTTATGGACCTTTAAAAAATGAGCTTTACAAATATGTAAAAACCATCACCTTCCTGGTGAACCCCGATCAACTTAGCATGTTGATGATCGGAGCCCAATATTATGCCACCAAAAATGATCCCGAACCTGTTTTGGCCCCATTTGGCTCGGGATGCATGCAGTCTGTATCGCTTTTCGAGGACTTAAATAAGCCACAAGCCGTTATTGGGGCCACAGATATGGCCATGCGACAGTATCTGCCACCAAACTTACTTGCTTTTACAGTAACCAAACCAATGTATGAAAATCTATGCCGGCTCGATAAAAACAGCTTTTTGGAAAAAGGATTCATCAAACAATTGAAAAAAGTCCGGGCCAAACAAAAGGGTACTGAATAAAGGCAGTTTAATAATTCATACCAAAAGCGATTCCAACACTTAAATAAGCCATACCACCTGAAAACAACTCGTCATCAATACCCGACATAAAACGGTATCCACCCTTTGCGAATAAATCAAGCTGTGCAGGCAATGAATGCCCGTAAAAAGTACGATAGTTGAACTCTGTCAGTGTCAGATTAAACCTTAACCCCGGGCCATAAGACCTTGAACTGAATACATCTATAAAGGTATCGTCGCCTTCGTAATTAAAATCAGGGCTATCTAATTCAGCATCTCCAAATGAAAAGTAAGGTGTAAAACGCATTGAATTTTTCTCATAAACGGTATATCCTGCTTCAACGCTATAGTCGTAGAAATAGAAGTCTTCATCTTTTTCAAAAGTAACCTCATCAGCGTCAAGTTGTGCATCAACCGGGTAATTCAGTCCCAAACTACCAAACCCCACAGAAACATTTAAATACACTTTTTCAATTTGAAACGTCCCGCCAAAATAAAAACCCACATTCCAATTTAAGGTGTTGCCCAGCTCACCGGTTGGTAATAATACCTGGGGGCCAAATTCACTGGCAATCATAAAATCAATATTTACAACCGGCAAATATCTGTCAATAAAATCATCATATTTCGTTCGGGGGTAATTTCTTTTAAATTTCTTCAGTGCTGTTTCGTATTCCTTATTGACCCCTCCCGCTTCAATTAATTCGAGAAAAATCTTAAGCATAGTTCTGTCTATTTCTGGCAGGTCTGAAGTATTCAGTGCTTGTCTTAATTGAGGCACCTGATTTTGCAATTCATAAAAATACTGTTCGGTGTAATCTTTGATGCCCGGATAAAGATCATCTCCAAACCTTTGTCTGCATTTTCTTGCATGCTCTATCCATAACTCCCATTGCCTTGACAGCAGTAACACATACAGCTCAGAAGAATAGGTATATAAATTAGTCTTACGGCCGGTCACACGCTCATTAATATAGCCGTAAATCTCGGCCACTTTTTCTGGCCTTTCTTCAGCGGCATACTTCAGCATTAATGATTTTGCCTTATTGGTGAGCACAACAGTGCTATCTTTATAAGATTTTATTTCCTTTTCTATTTGTGCCTGTCCTGTATATGATAACAAGCTCAAAACTATAGCTAAAAGTACGATTCTCATAATGCTTAATTAAGATTCCATTCACCATTAACAAATCTAACAATAATTGTCATTTTATTGACATGCTTATATACGTGAGTCCGAAAAATTAAATCTCACGATAATAAACCAAAAACATATTTCAATTGTAAGGTTTTACATAAATAGCCGACTAATATTAAAAAGAATAAATGAGAGCTTTCATTCTAATATCCACAGCACTGATACTTTTATCTTGCGAGCCAGATGACGCAAATATATCAACGAATAACAAGCACGGTTTTTATTGGCGTGTAGATACAACTGAAATGTCGGGTACGAGTATCCGAGAAACTTTCCCAATAGTTACAATGGTCAACTACACCACTCCATCAGCTATTGATATGCCTGAATCGTCAAGGGTATTGGTCACCCGGCAGGGTGGACAGGTATTTGCCTACCCCCTCAATTACATGGGCATTGAGGTACTTAATGAGGAATCGGGAGACAAATTTTTTGTACCGAATTATTGTCCACTTACACGAACCTCGATGGTTTGGGACCGGAAAATAGGCGATACGGTTTTCACATTTGCCGCCTCAGGATTATTGTACCGTGAGAACCTGGTACTTTACGATATTGAGCATCGCCGGTTATGGTCTCAAATGTTAATTGAAAAAATTTACGGCGGACAGGATCTTACGCAGCCCCAAACACTCCACTCTTTTGAAAGCACATTGGGTATGATTAAAACCTATTACCCAAATGCAAAAGTTTATAATGGAGCATTCGAATCATCTGCAAAAAAAAACGAGCAAAACGGCTATAAAGATGCAAATCCCGGAGACGATGATATATCTACGCCCCTGTATTCGCCAGGTGAAAATGTTTACGGAGTAATACAAGATGATTATGTTATCACCATCAGTCATAACGATTTACCCAACGGACCGTCCATAATCACAAAAGACAATATTGTTATAGTTAGTTATCGTGAGATGGGACTCATAGTCAGCTTCAATAATAATTCCGGACTCACCCTGGTTGAAAATGAATTCCCAATCATTTTAAGAGACGCACAAGGCATAAAATATGATATTTTTGGCAAGCCGGTAAACCTTTCTGGAGCCGCAAACCTCGAATCACCCAATGCTTATAATGCGTTATGGTGGGCATGGGATGGGTTTTATGATGATTTTGAGCCCGTACAATAACCCTGACTATCTGGATTTATAGCAAACAAAAATGAAAAAAAATCGTAGAAATTTATAAACCACTGCCATGAATTACTACATCTCAACAACGCTACAAACCGACTTTCAGTCAGCTTTAGCCCGAGTTAAAGATGCATTGAAAGATGAAGGTTTTGGAATTCTCTCTGAAATTAACATTCAGGAAAAGTTTAAAGAAAAGCTGGACATTAATTTCCGCAAATACACCATCCTTGGCGCATGCAATCCTCCCCTTGGGCATGAAGCATTAACCATTGAAAACAAAGCTGGTGTTATGCTGCCCTGCAATGTGATTTTGCAGGAAACCGAGCCCGGGGTAATTGAAGTTGCATCTATCGACCCATTTACCTCCATGCAGGTAATCGATAATGATGCGTTATCGCAAATTGCCAAAGAAGTGAAAGACAGACTGGAAAACGTAATTTATACCCTTGAAGGAGAAAATACTTAAAAAAAGCTTTATCCAGGAGGTTGCATCTCCAGAAAAAAAGGAATTACCTAAAAAGAACCCGCACATTGTTTTAAAAAAAAATTTCGCCTAATAGTCTAAATTCCTTAAATTTATAAGTAATTGCTAACTATAATTACTTATACTATGAATCAAAAAATTTTATTACTGTTGATCGCATCAGCTTTTATTTTAGTTGGGTGCAACAGGTACATCGCACCACCATTTACAGATGTAGACAAAATCAGCCGATTGAAAAACGGCATGAAACTCAACCAGGTGGTAAACATTTTGGGTGTAGAGCCTTATAATGTCTATCACATGCAAACCACAGGCAACAAGCTTTTAACATTCAACTACCGATTGAAAAACAGAAAGCTTAAAGTCTCTACACTTAACCGCGATGAGTTCTCGCGAAGAACCACCAACGAAGAATCACAAACTTCAGGGGAAATTTATTATGACAAAGACTACAAAACACTTTACACCATGTTTGTCGATGGGGAGCTACACTCCTTCACAACAACACACGGCGTGGATGACAGTGAATTTCTCATGATTCATCAAAATAACCTCAATGTGATTGGAGAACAATACATCTCGCAATACGACAGCATTAGAGACACCATTCCAAATGTAGAGATTTACAGAATACTTCAAAACAACAAACTCGTGCTACCAGGAAGAGAAGGACGATCCAAGGAGCAATCATTCCTGAAGCGCATATTTTAAAAAATGCAGTTCCATCAGATAGCCATCGGATGAACACTAATATCAAAATTATACAGATATGAAAAGGACCATTATAATTCTCTTTATTTTTATATCAACCGCCAGCGCCTACAGTCAGTTTACCTATGGGCCGCGGTTCGGATTTGGCGCCACCACTATTGAAAATGTCAATGGTGGATTTGGGGTTCACGCAGGCGTATTCATCAACGCTGAAATTTTTGACAGATTTGGCGTTCAGCCAGAAATTATTTACAATTTCCAAACCGGAAGCGATGAACAAGATGCAGCTGGTACAACTATCGACATTGATTATAAACATCAAACCATAGATGTGCCGATACTCGTTTTCTTTCCATTATCAGATCATCTAAGGGTACTTGTCGGACCAATGCTTTCAACCATTTCATCTGCTACAAGAGAGGTAGACGGAGAAGAGGACGATACCTATAACCCTGAGGCCAATGCAGGTTTTGCTGTTGGAATAGAAACAGACACATTCTCCCGATTAAGATTCGGAGCTCGATACAGAAAGGCCGGAACAAGCAGCATAGAGGTTACAGCATCATACACTTTAGACTGGTAAAAATTTATACCCTGGGTAAATGCTCAGGGTATATTACTTTTTTTAACCTAATAACATCAAGGGGCCATGAAACACATATTGAAAATATTTGCACTGACAGTCGTCATCTTAAGCTGCAACACAGTTAAGGCACAATTCAACAATATTATGCTGTTGAATAAGTATAAATCCATTGTGCTAAAACCAGAAAAAAGAAATGCTGAGTACAACGACTATGCTGAGCAAATCATCACCAAACATCTGGCTGCAGCAGGATTCCCGAAACCATTAGACAAAAGCATTCTTTACACCAATCAGGGTAGCAGTTGCGAGATACTCACCTGTAACTATCTCGTGAAAAACGCCTCCAATGTTGCTGTTGAGATACGTACAAATTTAGAATTTATCAATTGCGAATACGAAACTGTATTTGAAATTGATGAAACAACTAAAGCATCATTTTACACAAAAAAATCTGTAAAGAAAAGCATTGACAATGCTCTAAAGGTTTTTAAAAACTTTACCTATGCCTATCAGCCGGATGGACAGGATGCTAATGATGCCCGGCATAAAACCGCCGATAAAAAAGAGTATGGAAAAACACCCGATGTTGAAAATTATGAATTCCGAAAACTTTCGTCGGTTGATCAAAACATACCCCGCTCAGCCTCACAAAAACCCAATCGATTTGCAGTAATTATTGGCAACGAAGATTACTCATCGCACCAAAAAGACCTGGCTGAGGAGGTAAATGTGGCCTACGCAAGAAATGATGCAAGTGCATTTAAAATTTATGCGCAAAATTTACTGGGCATACCTGAACAAAACATTACTTTTATACTTGATGCTACTACAGGACAAATGAACCAGGCCATTGCCAAACTAAAACTCATTTTAAAAAATACCAGTGGCAATGCTGATGTTTTGGTTTACTACGCAGGACATGGCCTGCCCGACGAAAAAACCAAAGCTCCATACCTTATGCCTGTAGATGTTAGTGGTAAAAACCCGGAACTGGGTATAAGTTTGCAAGGGCTCTACACCACCCTTGCAGAATTTCCTTCTGAAAAAGTAACAGTGTTTATTGACGCCTGCTTTAGCGGAGGGGCCCGAAACCAGGGACTTCTTGCTGCAAGAGGTGTTAAAATAAAGCCTCGCGAAAACACCCTCAGGGGCAATATTGTAAGTTTTTCTGCTTCAAGTGGAAATCAGTCATCGTTACCCTATCATGATGAGCACCACGGTTTTTTTACTTACTATTTATTAAAAAAACTTCAGGAATCTAAAGGAGACATCACATATGGAGCCTTATCAGATTACCTTAAAAAAACTGTTGCACTTAAGTCTGTATTAATCAACGAAAAAGAACAAACGCCCCAAACAAATGTGAGCATTGGTATTGTAGACGAATGGAAAAAGTGGAAGATAAATCCTTAAAGACTTATTCGCTTACCAGAAACTGCTAAATTTGTATCGTTTAAAAGCACTTTCTGCTCATGCAATTAAATTTTAATTATATTGACGAGGTTACCAGCACAAACAGCACTTTAAAAGCAGATCGCGAGGCGGGAGAAGGCACAGTGCTACTTGCAAAACTTCAAACAAGCGGACGTGGTACAGGCACCAACAAGTGGGAAAGCGAAAAAGGACAGAATATAACAGGAAGCATTGTGTTTGAACCCACATTTCTTGAACCTGCCAACAGCTTCCTTGTGTCGATGGCCATTTCAGTTGGAATAGCAACATTTCTAAATCAATACAGCAACGAAGTAAAGATCAAATGGCCCAATGACATTTACATAAAAGACAAAAAAGCAGGTGGTATACTGATTGAAAATGAATTTACAGCAAGTGCCATTACACGTACCATTGCAGGTATTGGCCTTAACATAAACCAGACACGTTTCATTAATGCCCCAAACCCAACCTCTCTGAGCATAGTTGCCGGAAAGCACTTTGAGTTAGAATCCATAGCAAAAGAACTATTCAATTGTATAGACAAACAATATCTTCAACTAAAAAAAAACAAAGCGCTGATTTACCAAAATTACCACAGCCTGCTTTATGGAAAAAACAAGCTACTCCATTTTGAAGATGTTCATGGCAGGTTTACTGGCCAAATTCAACAAGTCGATTACGATGGGCGCCTTACCATAAAAGACAGCCAGGGCGATATCCGGCATTATTACTTTAAAGAAGTGACATTCTTGCATTAAAAAAGCCCAAATACAATAAGATTCATTTAAGACTTGAGCCTTGAACCCTCCTGATATTCAAAGAAATAATTTTTCTCCAAAACTAAAAATTTGCAATTTTTCTATATTGGCATGAAGCTCGATTTTACTGCAAAACATGTAGCTAAAGAAATTTCTTAATCATTTTTCGCAACATTTCCTTATGCGAGTTTACATGGCCCCGAATAATGTCTTTCATTTCCATCTGTTCGGCCATTTCCATCCCCCAGTCAGCTTCGAAACTCAGTTGAGGGTGGTGTAAATAGCAATGCAAACGAATTAAACTTAACTGTACGATCTCGTTTTTATATAAAATATCACCGGGTTCGAAATACTGGCCAGCAATGGCCTCAGACGAATGACTGGTTCTTTTATGTTTATATTCTTTCAGCGACAAAGGGATTTGAACGGACTTATGCGGCATAAAATCGTTGAGATGTGTTGAAATAATAATATCAATTACCTACGGGATGCGCTAAACCAACTGAGCCAAGCCCACAAAAAAAAGCACCAACATTGCTGCCAGTGCTCTTTGCTCCCCCTCTAGGACTTGAACCTAGGACCCCATGATTAACAGTCATGTGCTCTAAACCAACTGAGCTAAGGAGGAATTTTAGATCGTCGTTTTGTTTCAAACGCGATGCAAAAGTAAACTCTATTTTGGAATTTGCAAAATTTTTTTTCGAAAAAAAAACAACCTTATTGCACAAAAAAATGGTATGACAACTAAAGGCCTCTGTTACAATACAAAAAAACAGGCGCTTTTAATATTTGTAAATCAACGTAAAAAGCAGCATCTTTGTATGGCTTTCAACAGCCACAAAAGAAACTAAAAGCCTGAATATGAAGAAAATACTTGGAATGGGCAATGCCCTGGTTGATATGCTTGTGCAGATACCAAACGATGACCTGCTCAATGAAATTAATTTTCCAAAGGGTAGTATGCAATTGGTAGATATAGTGCAAAGTGACGCTGTGATGCTAAAAACAAAAAATATGCCTGTGCAACAATTGAGTGGAGGATCAGCCGGGAATACGGTTCATGGAATTGCAGCATTGGGCGGCCAAACCGGGTTCATTGGTAAAGTTGGCGAAGATGAACTGGGCGATTTTTTCCACAACGACCTGAAGAATGCAGGCATTTCATCTACTTTTATTAAAAGCAAATCAGCTACCGGCAAGGCTATCGCCATGATAACCCCCGATAGCGAACGAACTTTTGCCACTCATCTCGGGGCAGCCATTGAACTCTCCCCCGGCGACCTGAAACCGGAAATGTTCGAAGCTTACGATATTTTTCACGTCGAAGGCTATTTAGTGCAAAATCATGAACTGTTACAAAGAGCCGTGGCCCTTGCAAAACAAGCCGGCGCAAAAGTTTCCATCGATTTGGCCAGCTTTAATGTGGTTGAAGATAATTACGAGTTTTTATGGGGTATTGTAAAACAGTATGTCGATATTCTTTTTGCCAACGAAGAAGAAGCAAAAGCATTTACCGGTGAGGAGCCTGAAGAAGCCCTGGGAATAATTGCTGAACATGTTGAAGTTGCTATAGTTAAAGTGGGGAAGAAAGGTGCCTTTATCCAATCAGGCAGTCAAAAAGTAAAAGTCGAAGCTGTTGGTGTTGATGCCATTGACACAACAGGTGCAGGAGACCTTTTTGCGTCAGGCTTTTTATTTGGGCTACTCAATGATTGGTCACTGGAAAAATCCGGAAAATGCGGTGCTGTAATGGCCGGAAAAATAATCTCAAAAATCGGAGGCCGATTATCGTTAGAAGAGATCATAGATGTTAAAAATCAAATAAATACTTTGTCCTCATAAAATTTTGGCTAAATTTATGGCTTTCCAAAATCCAAAAAAGAAAGCTATGAGGTTCTTATTATTAGTCACTATGCTGGCGTGGACAATTTCCGCATCAGCGCAAACGATTGTAAGAAATTTTACATTCGAAAAACACACCCTTTCAACTCAAAATGAGCACAGTATACTTTCACTACCAGGAGCAAAAAACATGGCAGCACCGGGAAACCCCGCTCAGCCCTACTGTCTCACAAATATTTTACTCCCTCCCGGGGCACAAGTTTCAGATGTAAAAATAGACGTTGCAAAGAAAAAGCACATTAAGCTCGAACACGATTTAATGCCAATGCAACATGTGCAGCCTTTATCGGCTGAAAAAGATAGTGGGTTTATAAAAAATCAGTCCCGCTACTCCAAAGAAAAAAATCTGGACTTTCAGCAAACCATTGTTGTAAACCAGGAGCGCATGAACGGGTATGATATAGCCCAGATAAAATTTTCACCCATCGAATATTATCCCCTTGCTAAAAAAATTGAGCTTGCACAAACGGTAAAACTTACTGTTCATTACAAAAACACTGATAAAAAGGGCACATCAATGCTATCTGACAGAAAAAAGGTTAATGCACGTGTGCTGAATTTTTGCGACCATACTGCAGCAATAAAAGACTACCAGAAACATCAAAAGTCAAAAACCAACGTAATAGATGCTATCATTATCACACCTGATGAGTTCACCTCAGATTTCAACCCAATGATTCAGGATTATGAATTGAGAGGCCTTTCAGCAGAGGTACTAACAGTAGAATCTATCCAATCTAATTATGATGGGATTGACCTGCAGGAAAAAATCCGGAACGCCATCATCGACTACTACCAAAACCATGACGTAATGTACGTTTTATTGGGTGGCGATGTGGAGCATATTCCGCACCGCGGGTTCTTTTGCCAGGTACAATCGAGTACGGTGTATGAAGATGACGACATTCCTGCAGACCTCTACTACATGGCACTTGACGGCAACTGGAATACTGACGGTGATAACCAGTGGGCAGAGCCTGAAGAAGATGACCTAATTCCCGAAATTGCCCTGGCACGCATGCCATTTACAACCCATGAGGAGTTGGCCAAAATGCTCAATAAAACACAAATGTATACCAATCAGCCCATCACGGGCGAGCTTAACAACCCCTTACTTGCAAGTGAGCATCTTTATGACAACCCGCTTACCTGGGGCGCTCAGTACCTGGACCTCATCCACGGCACACACGACGATAACGGATATACCACCACAGGTATTCCCGATTCGCATCCGTTTGACAGCCTTTACGACAGAAATGCATCGTGGTCATCGAGCGACATTATCAATGAAATAAATAACGGGCACCCGTTCATCCATCATGTTGGCCACAGCAACTCAAATTACGCAATGCGCCTGTACAACAGCGATATTACTAACAGTAATTTCGACCAGGTCAACGGCATCACACATAACTTTCCGCTCATTTATACTCATGGATGCATTTGCGGTGCTTTTGACGATAGCGACTGCATTGCTGAAGAGATGCTCCAAATTGATAATTTTGCCGTAGCATTTGTTGGCAACAGCCGCTATGGTTGGTTCAACGAAGGACAAACCGAAGGTCCAAGCCAGCATATACACCGCGAATTTATGAATGCCCTGTATGGCGACAGTATCCAAAGCCTTGCTGAAGCCCACATGATATCCAAAATTGAAACATCAGGCTGGGTTGAGGCAGCCGGACAACACGAACCCGGAGCACTCCGCTGGTGTTTTTATGATTGCAATGCCCTGGGCGAACCCTTATTGCCCATATGGACAAACGACCCAAGAAATATTGAAGTTACAGTTCCCGGAAATGTATACGTAGGTGAATCGACCATTACGGTGAATGCCACAGAAAATGGGCAGCCCGCAAAAAACATTGCCGTGGTCATTAAAATTGCCGATGTATTTTACGGAACCGGCACAACTAACGAAACGGGTGAAGCAGAAATTACTTTAGCGCAACCATTCTCTGAACTCGGAGAAATTGACATCATAAGCAGTGGTTACAATGTACTCAAAGACACCGTACAGGAAACCTTACAACGGCCACAGGAAGGCTATCTGATTGTATCGGAAATCGACCTTGACGGCGAACAACAACCAATTTATGGCAACACCTACACACCAAATTTACTGCTTGAGAATGTGGGCGAAAATGCTTCAGCCTCAACTTTATTGAAAGTGAGCACCGAAAATCCATATATTGAAATAAGCGATACCATTGTATCACTTGAACCGGTAAATGCACTCCAACAAACCAACATTGCTGAAGCATTTGGTTTAAGCATATGCGATACAATTCCTGACCAGTTACCCATTGTGCTTACCTTTAGTTTTTTCCAGGATGACGAACTGACGCACACAATGCAAAAAACACTAATTAGTCGTGCTCCGAACCTTAACTGGCAAACCGCGATTTTAAACGACGAAATAAGTGGTAATGCAAATGGCATTTTTGATCCGGGGGAGATTATAAAACTAATCGTGCAACTGGAAAACAAAGGAAGCATAATGCCACAAAATGTGATGGCACATATTGAAAACACGAGTAAAAACATCACCATACTGAACGATACCGTAAACTACATACCAACTGGCGATGAAACCAGTGTGGCAATAGAATTTGCCATACAGGCAAGCAATGAACAAAGCAGCGGTAGTAATCTTAGTCTGGTTTACAGCGGAGCTTACGACAACTTTGAGCTACCCGAAATGCAATTTAACTGTATTGTAGGCCAGGCACTGGAAGATTTTGAAACCGGCGACTTCTCCAAATACGATTGGGTAAATGATGTCACACACCCATGGGAAGCCACTACAGAAGGTACATTTGAAGGCAATTTCAGCAGTTGCTCGCCTGATATTGATCACGATCAAATGAGTGAGCTAAGCATAACCATGGATGTACCCGAAGCCGATTCAATCAGCTTCATGTACAAGGTATCGTGCGAAGATGGTAGTAGTACACTTTGGGACTATCTGGAATTCACCATAGACGGAACTTCCATGGACACCTGGGATGGCGAAATTTCATGGAGTCGTGCCGCCTACCCTGTTTCAGCAGGAACCCACACATTCCAGTGGGCTTATTCAAAAGATGGCAGCGTTTCTAATGGCGATGATTGTGCATGGATAGACAACATCATGTTTCCCATACCCGGTTATAACCCTCCTGATAACAATCTCCCGCCGGAAATTACCGCTGACAGTGAAATCGATGTTTCGGAAGGCGAACCGTTCGCCCATCCATTTTCAGCATCAGATCCCGAAAACGACCCGCTAACAGGAGATTTACTGCTTGCTCCCGAATGGATTACACTGGAAACAGCAAATACCAATGAATGGAATATTACCGGTACAGCTCCTGCTCCAATGGCAATACTGCCCGACATTGTGGTAACCGTTGGCGATAGCTACCAGTACACAGGTAAAACATTCCATTTTAAAACCAACCATGTAGCAATAGAAGCACATAAGCCTGTGCACGGAGAAATTCATATTTATCCCCAACCTGCTGCTAATTTTGCCTACATAGACATGCCATCGCACGCTGGCATGAATACAATCCAGCTTATTACATCAGAAGGGAAAATCATGAAGGAATTACAATTAAGCCAGAAACAAAGCAAATATAAAATCGACCTCCAAAACACACCTTCTGGCATATACCTAATTCGTATACAATCGTATAAAGGAGAAAACTATAACCAAAAAATTATCGTAAAATAAAACAGAACCGACTTATCATGAAAAAATTATTATTCGTAACCCTTATTAGTATAATGGCCTTTGCAGTAAAGGCTCAGGAAAGTATCATTAAATTTAATGTTGAAAGCAAAAAGGAATTAAGAAAAATTTCATCCATTGTTTCGATCGATGATTTTGATGGAAAAACGGTGGTAGCTTATGCCAACGCAAATGAATTAGAAAAATTTAAAACGTTGGATTACGATTTTGAGTACTTGCCGCATCCATCAACCGGCAAATCTCTTACAATGGCTACAACCGTAGCTGAAATGGCCAACTGGGACCGCTACCCCACCCACGATGTGTACCTTCAGATGATGAATGACTTTGCTACCAATCACCCTGATATTTGCAGCCTGGAAACCATTGGTACTTCTGAAGACGGCAGAGACATAGTTGTACTTAAAATTACCGATAACCCTAACGTTGAAGAGGCTGAACCAGAATATTATTACACGGGTCAAATGCATGGAGACGAAATAGTTTCGTACATTATGTTGTTGAGGCTCATAGACCATATGCTTGAAAACTACGGAACTATGGACCGTGTGACAAACCTCGTGAACAATTTCGAAATATGGATTAACCCGCTCTCTAATCCCGACGGAGCCTATGCAAGCGGAGACAATACTATTTCAGGGGCGACACGTTCCAATTCCAACTTCGTAGACCTGAATCGCAATTTTCCATCACCTGAATTACCAAACCCGGGCTCACAATATGAAGCTGAAATACAAATGCAAATAGCCTTTGCCGAAGCCCATAACTTCGTAGGTTCATCAAACTTACACAGTGGTATCGAATTGGTAAATTACCCCTGGGACAGCTGGACGTCCAATGTAAAAACACATGCAGACCACAACTGGTTTGAGCATGTATCCCGCAATTATGCCGACACAGCGCAATACAACAGTCCCAGCGGTTATATGACCGGACAAGACAATGGTGTGACACATGGTGGCGATTGGTACGTAGTTGATGGTAGCCGACAAGACAACATGCTCTATTACCATCATTGCAGAGAAATCACACTTGAACTTTCCAATCAAAAAATGCTCGATTCAGAAAATTTACCCGCCCACTGGACATATAACCGAGATGCTCTTATTGGATTTATAGAAGCCACGGCTTACGGTTTTTATGGTACGGTAACCAACCCGAATAATGACCCATTGCATGCGAAAGTTGAAATTCTAAGTCACGATGAGGATAACTCCGAAGTGTATACTGACACGGATGTTGGCGATTATTACCGACCCATTGAACCGGGAACCTACAATGTAACCTTTTCTGCAGAAGGCTATATTGCTCAAACCCAATCCATTACAGTTTCTGATTGGGAAACCACAACCAATTTCGATGTTACGCTTCAACCTGCTGCCGAAGTTCAACTTACAGGTACAGTTATTGACGGCCAAACCGGCCTGCCACTCGAAAATGCAGAAATTAGTTTCCCGGGTACATCCATTTCATCAGTGAATACAGATGTCAATGGACACTACACTATAAGTGTTTTTGAAGACCAATATGAGATTGTTGCTTATAAAAACGGGTATGCCCAGAAAAATAAAACAGTTACGGTGACAACGGAGAACAACGTTGTAGATTTTGCCCTCGTACCATCAGAAGCCATCACATTCGAAACAGAGATACCAGCAAGTATTTCTCTATCAGGAAATGCCGATTGGTTCCGCACAACAACCGAAGCCTACGAAGGCAGTTACAGTGTTGAGTCCGGCAATGTAAGCGACGATCAGGTAAGCACGATGACGCTAACAGCCAACACAGATGCCGGAATAATTAGTTTCTACCGTAAAGTATCGTCTGAGTCAGGTTATGATTTTCTGAAATTCTACATTGATGGAAATGAAGAGGACTCCTGGAGCGGAGAATCTGATTGGCAGGAGTTTAGCTACAACATCTCAGCAGGATCACATACATTTACCTGGGAATACGAAAAAGACGGATCAGTAAGCAATGGAAGTGATTGCGGCTGGATCGACTACATTGAGTTACCTTCTGATGCTATCGCCACTTACAACCTGACATTTGTAGTTTCGAATAATGGAACACCCTTAGAAAATGCCACAGTAGCGCTTGCAGGGTACGGACAAAAAGCAACCGGCGCAAACGGTGAAGCCCTGTTCACAGATGTCTATGCAACTTCAAATGCCAGTCTGGCCTACACGGTAGATGCTACAGGATTTGAAACTGTAGAAGGTGCTGTTGCAGTTTCTGAAAACGAAATCATTTCTATAGACATGAACAGCGGATTATCTGTTACACCCGACAATCTTGATTTTGGAGTTATCACAACGGGTGAATCAAATGAACTTTCATATGAGCTTACAGCTTCAGGCCTAAGCAATGACGTAACCGTTACAGCTCCGGAAGGGTACCTGGTTTCAACCACAAGTGGAAGTGGTTTCGCAACTGCTATCACTGTTGCACACTCATCAGGCACAATAAACCAAATCGTTTATGTGCAGTTTAGCCCGGTTGCAGAAACAACTTACCAGAGTCTCATCACCAACCAAAGTGATGGCGCCCCCACCCAATATGTAGATGTTACAGGCGAAGGAATTGCACCTAACACACCAAACATTTTAATTTCAGAAACCGCAATAGATTTTGGTGAAGTGACCATAAATGAAGACTCTGTAAACATTTATTCCATCTCAGGTGCTAACCTCACCAACGATATTTTACTGACTGTATCCGCAGGTAGCTCTTTCACCATCTCAACCGATGGCACTACCTGGAGTACAAGTGAAACACTTACCCAAACCAGCGGAAGTGTGACAGAAACTGAAATTTATGTAAAATATGCACCAACTGCGCAGGGTCCTTTCACTGCTGAAATATTGCATGAAAGCACGGGCGCTACCACACGCACAATAAGCTTGTCTGGTGACACGCCCGTGGGTATTTATAGCCTGAAAAACAAAATAAAGATGTATCCTAACCCGGCAACGAGCCATTTAACCATTCGTAATGCAGACAACGCAAAAGCTGTTTTATACGACATAAATGGCAAGCAGCAAACAGAAGCGTTTATTGATAGTGATCAGTATATTTTACCTCTTGAAAATTACAACAAAGGTATTTACCTAATCAAAATAATTGACCGCGATGCTGTGCATACGTTCAAGTTTATAAAACAATAGCAAAATGATTAAAAAAAGGCTGTCTGACAAGGGAAAACATAAAAATTCGACTTTTCAGACAGCCTCTTTTTTACCTAAAACATAGCTCTAACACGCATACTGGCTATATGGATAGTTTTTGTATCGTCTCCTGCCCTACCGTTGTAGCGTATGCTCATTTGAAAACTTTTGGAGAGTTGCCGGTTCCAGTTCAACTCCCAGGTATAATTGGCCCCTCTTTGTAACCCATTGAGCAGTTCGTAAGTCAGAGAATTATTACCCGTACCATTGAATGTAACATCGATATAATGAAAAGCAGCATCAACACTGTTTTTACCCGCTTTGGCATAATGAAAAGCCACACCGCCATCGTGGTGAACAGCTCGCTCAGCGCCCCGTGTATTTTCTTTCTCATCGTACTTATACTGGAGTTCAAAGCGATAAGAAACCCGGGGCTGAATACGAAAAGTTGCGTCTGCTTTAAAGTTGCGAATATTATAATTATTACCTGTAAAATATTCTGCGGTTTTAGACTTTTCACTTAACGATGCTGTGTTTAGCAAAGTAAGAAACTGTGTAACATTCCAGCGGGTTTGCAACTCAGCTATTTGCAATTCTCTTCCTTCAAAACCGTTGGTTAATAAGTTTTTGCTCACAGTTTGACTCAGAATAAGGTCGGCACCAAACTTCGGGTTGGTTTTATTAAAACTGAACATATTCCGGAACGACTGACTGTTGGAAACCAGCGTTGAATCGCCATTGTGCAGATTAAAGGGATTGGCATACACAACGAAATTATCGTTAGTAACTTTGCGGTTCACACTAAAGGAAAACCGGTCTGAGAACCTGGCCAGAAAACGGAGCCCTTTCTTTTCGCTCACCTTCCATTTACGAAAATTAATTTGCAGGTTTTGTTTAAACTGATTGGCATATACCGAAATATAATCATCCGTCGGAATATACATTCTGATATGATCGGCCTCTGCAGGTATTTGTGCAATTTCAAATTCATTTAATTCCTTTACACCATTTTCATTCCGGTCTATCCAGATATAATTCCCCTGTCCCTTCTCCACTTCGAGGTAAGCATACTCTTTTTTGCTTTCGAGTCCTGTGCTTACTTCATAAAAGGTGGAAGATCGAATGATGCCATCCCACAAAGTGCTGCGATTCTCGATGCGGGCGCTCACATGCTGGTCGGGAATGTTAACTTTAACCAGGGAGTCATTCAGTATGCGAACCTGCCGGTAATTGGCCACAAGCCGCCATTTCATTTTAGAGTTACCATTCAAGGCCATGTTAAGGGAAATACCTTTACGTTCTTTTTTTGGCGTCATTTGGCCACCCAGAGCTTGATGATCTAAGCGGTAAATGGCATTCAATTCGGCCTCCACACCCTCAAGTTTCCTGTTTTTCAAATAAGCTTCGTACTCAAAAAATTCATATGAAGCAGCATTTAGTGTATCTTCGGCATTTCGAAAAGTATTCATTTCTAGTTCCTGACGCACACCTGCTTCAAGCTTCCAAAACGGTATACCTAAAGCAGACTTCGACCTGAAAAAGTCACTATGCAAACTATCATTTTCTGCGCGCAGGTAACTCATGCGACTTTTGAGGTGAAACAACCGATTTTGCCACATAGCATCTGCAGAGCCTTTAGTTCCCCTGAACGAACCCGGCACCCAATATTGATCTGCTCCCAAAGCAAAACTTAAAGTTCTTTCTTTTTGAAACTGAAGCGCAAGCCCTGCCAAATGCTGATGCGATTCAATCGTCAGCTCGCGGGTATTCCAGTCACGCTCAAACTCGGCTCTGCGAAACCGCTCAAATGGATTAAAATTGTTGTGCACGAACTGATACTTTGATTGCAAAGTGAGGCTGCGCAAAGAATCACTTAGTATTCTATGCTGTCCCGCATAATTAACGCCCAAACCATGATCATCTGACTGGTCCAGGGTTGAAAAAGTATTTTCATCATTTCTGGACCAGGCCACCTCCACTCGACTCGTGCTAAATTTGCTGTGTTTTATTTCGGCTCCGGTGGTGACCATTTGCTGTGATTGAGGCGCAGTGAGTTTTACCACGGGCGCATAACTCCCCTGTGGTACACCTCCCACAGGCGCTACCCATTGATAAACCTTTCCATTGGCGAGAGAATTGGCTTGTACATAATTTCCTTTTTGCACGCCAACAAGGCTAAAGCCCAAACGATATTTTGCAGAATCCGGATTGTTGGAATAATAATACATTTCATAAGTTTGTCCATCTACAATGGTGTCGCGGCGTGCATATAAAATAATATCATCATCAAATTCCTGATCATGAATATTGGGCACGACAGCTGCATCGGTATTATCTCCCACGCTGGCCAGCACATCAATTTGCTCCTGGTCGAGGTCCTGATCTACGGGCTGGTTTTTACTGTCGCTTTCACTGATCACGTTCATCCAAACGCGTGTATTGCCCTTTGTAAATTCCGCATAATCAGATACCAGAAATCGCGTATAATTCCGTTCAGTATATTCAAACTCTACATAAATACGCATGTCATTGGATATGGGCACTGAAGGATTAAAAGTCACTTCAGCGCTATTGTAATCGATCGTGTAATCATTTTGCTGTCCGCGCCTCATCTCTTCACCATCGATTATGACCCGCTCCGAACCTGCAATAATAATAATGAACCGCTCGCCATTGGCACCTTTCAATTTGTAAGGTCCCTGATTGCCCTCCACAGGCTGCAGTTGCTGACGGTAATATTTTCCTTTGGCCACAGCGCCTGAAACAGTATTTTTAATTTGTAACGAATCCTGATTCCCCAACGCAAATTTGTTGGAAACCTGAATACCCTGCAGTTTTTTATTGACATTTAAAAATGTTCCTGCAGGTCTTTGGAGCTGATAGTCGCCCAAAACAAGATTAATTTTTTCATTAAAAACCCGGATAAAAATTTTATCGAATTCCTGCAATTGTTGGGTATTTCCTTCGGGTTGTACCGGAATATTATTGTCTGTAATGGACGCTACTACGGACAAATCATTGGTTAATTTTCCGGAAAGCTGAAGATTCAGGCTCGAGTTCATGGTAACATCCTGATTATTGCCAAGTGTAAAACCCCGGGATATGCTTCCGGAGCGGTTTATATCCGATTCCTGAAAAATTTCGTTGCGCTGGTTTCTTTTCCGTACCAATGGAAGGGGCTTGTTGGTTTTGAGTAATACCTTGCTTTTGTGAAAATAATCAGCATAGAAAGTAACAGGATAACGGCGCCAAACAATTTCCACAGAATCAGAACCAGATGTTTGCAATAAAAAAATTGCTGATTTTTTATAGTCAATACGGTAATCACTATCTGAAATGATTCCAGAAGAAGTTCGAACTATAACACTTCCATTTACGGTGGGTACGGTATCAAATTGAATGGTATCTGAAATGCTGAAATACTGGCTATAAAGATTTGACTGCTGGGCAAAAGCAGTAACAGAAAGAAGACTGAAAATAATCACAAACCAAAATTTCTGCATATACAAAAATAAGTCATCGTTGAGATAAATAACGACGAATACGCTAATTTCATGTATATTACAAAACGAAAGTTAAAACCCATAAAAAAAGAGGCCGGCAAAAAACAACCGGCCACAACAGGAAAACCCATTAAACCAACGTTCTATAAATCCTCACCCATTGATTTTTGTTTTTTTAAATGCCGTTTGAAATAATAGTTTTTAAGGGAGTCCATGCGCCGAAAATATTCATCCATGTGATACAGGTTTTGCTCAAACCTGTTTTGAAAGAAATCGTCTTTAAAAAAATCATAATGCAACAAAGAATCGATAAAAAACAATTCATCGAAAAAGGGTTCTGACGAAAATGGATACTGAGACTGAAACTGATTCATAAAGTTATTAAAAATACTATCTTGAAAAACAGTATCCCCTTCAACGCTGCTATAGTAAGATGAGTAAACAGAATCGTAACGTATCAGGTTTCCGTCGTCGTCATATTCCTTGTTCACTTTAATTTCGGTTTGAGGCTCAAAACTCTTACTATCTGATTTATTGAAAATTTTTTTATCATTTTTCTGTGCATCGCAACTCCCTGCAATCAGTATTAAAGCAGCCAGGAAAACAAACCGTTTCATAGTATTGAATTTTTGATTTGTTAAAATAATTATAAAACTCAAATCAAACTAATTTTGAATCTCAAAAAAAAGGGTATCAGAATAATCTGATACCCCGGGTGCCTGACGGCACCTTAAGAAATCTTAATTGTACGAGCAGGTTTGGGTTTAGCTTCTTCTTTTTTAGGAATGGTTATTCGAAGCTCACCATTCTCGTACTTAGCTGCTATTTTATCCGCATCCACAATGTTTTCTGGCAATGTGAATGTACGGCTGAACGATTGATAAGCATACTCCCTGCGGGTGAAATTATCTTCTTCCATGTTTTTCTTATCTTCTTTTTCAGAAGAAATAGTCAACATATTGTCCTTCAGATCAATATTAAAATCTTTTTTCTCCATTCCGGGTACTGCAACTTCTACCAGGAATTTGTCTTCTTCATCCTTAATATTTACCGCAGGCAACGTTGTATTTGTTGCGGAGTAATTGCTATTGGTCCAATCTGTGAGTTCTTTATCAAAGAAGTCACCAAATAATTTGGACATCGTTGGGAATACTTCATTTTTCCGTGCTAACATAGTGGCCTCCTTTCTTTTTTTGTTTTACTTTTTCGCTTTCATTCAACATAAATCAAATGCTATGCCAGCAGTAAAACAGGCCAATATGTCACCAAAAACCGAATAATGAGCGACTTTTTGTCGCCCATAAATACAGACTAATTTTAAAAAACAGGTATATCGTTTGATTTAGAGAGAGAAAAAATGTCAGATAAGCATACATCTGTACAAAAAGAGAGGGCCCCGTTTGAAATGAGGCCCTCAAAAATATCATGAAATTCGCGATCGGGATTTACTCCAGTTCATACCCCATGGTTTTGCCTTTTTTAACGGCAGGTATTCCCTCTTTCATCCATACCGGAGCGGGCTTTTCCTTGAGATAATGATCGAAAAATTGCTTCATGCGTATACTCAGATCTTTTCGGTTTGGAGTTTTGCCGCGTTCGTTGTGTGAGCCTCCATTATAGTTAAGCAGCCACACGGGTTTATTGAGGCGGCGAAGCGCCACAAAATACTCAATTCCCTGATACCAGGGTACAGCGCCGTCACCATCATTATGGCGCATCAGCAGGGGGGTATTTACTTTTGGGGCATAAAAAACCGGTGAATTCTCGATATAATGCAATGGTTTTTCCCACAATGTACCTCCGATTCGACTTTGGGTTTCTTCATACTGGAACATACGACTCATACCGCTTCCCCAGCGAATACCGCCGTAGGCCGATGTCATATTGGTAACTGGAGCACCAGCAGAGGCTGCGGCAAACATATCGGTTTTAGTAATGATATAGGCCGCTTCATATCCACCCCAGCTTTGGCCCTGAATGCCAATATGGTCTTTATCGATAAAATCATGTTGATTAAGCAATGCAACGGTTCCACTACTTACATAGTTATAGGCACTTTCACCGGGATATCCTACCTTATATCGAATATTGGGAATGAAAACAACATAGTCGTTACTGGTATAAAAAGTTGTGTTAATGATGGAACGGCTTGGTGAAGGTGCCCAGTGGGCATGAAGCCTGTCGGAATATAACCTGTAAAAATACACCATCATCGGGTATTTTTTATCGGGATCGAAATTTTCGGGTTTGTAAAGCATGCCTTCTTCTTCTGTACCTTCTGAAGTTATCCATTTTACAAGCTCTACACTGCCCCATTTGTAGTTTTCCTGTTGTGGGTTAGTCTCTGAAACTTTTACGGGATTTGTAATTTCCATACCGCTGTACCATACGTCGGGATAAGCCTTAAATGAGCTTTTTTGCCAGATAAGCTGGTCTGCATTTTCCGCTTTTTGCGGAGCATAAAAACGATAATCGTCCATTATCACTTTTTCCGGGTTGTTTTTCCCACCAGCTTCGGCCACATAGTAGCCAGATGCTTTGGTTTTTTCATCAAAAGCCGTAAGCCATAAATCAGCTTTTGGATCGATGTACTTAGCATCGCGATCTAATTGATGATAACGAAAACGAATGTTGTTTTTACGGCCAAAGCCATTGGTTAAGCATACGGCATCTTTTTGGCCGGCGGGATCAAGCTGCCAAATATCGTACTCATCGTAAACCAAAAACCAATCATCATCCTCTGTCCAACCGGCATAGCGGTATGAAGAGGGTTCATTGGGATAATCATGTGTGGCTCGATAAAATGGCACATCTAAGTTCTGCGTAAGATTGCGGTGTTTTCTTTCAGCAATATCATACACATACCAGGCACTGTCGCTATAGTTGTAGTAATTTATATATTTCCCGGAAAAAGATATGCTTGTAGCAGACTGAATTTCTTCCAGCACTTTGGTCTTTTCACCAGTCTTTACATCCACAACATACACATCCCTGTAATAAGGCATCTCCCATGAACCGCGCTTTTCGTAAGGCTCATAGTCGACTCCGTAGGCTTTATCTCCATTGCCATCAAGCGTTAAGCGGACATTTTTCAGCTTAGTATGCTCAAGCTGCACAATTTTTTGATCTTTTATATGGTATACTGTGAGATAGCTACGATTCTCTTCCCTCTTTTTCTCTTTAAGTTGTTCGGGTTGCAATTTACCATCGGTCCAACTCCACAGGTCAAGGTTCACTTTTTCCTCATCAAGTAAAGTATCTTTTGGTTCAGGTTTTGGAGCATCTGCCACGCCAAAGAACAGGCGTTCATCATTATCTGAAAAGTAAACACGTCCATGCTCACTAACCGTCCAACCTTCGGGGATGTCAGTTGTCAGCGTATCCACTAACTTATATGTCTCCCTACCATTCCAGTAATGCAGGCTGTAGACTTTAGCCTTTATGGTATCGGCGCTGTGTACGAAGGCCAAATGGTTATCATCAATACCCGGCTCAACTTTTTTGGCTAATCCGTCAGCCACAAAAACGGTGTCTGCTTTTTCTTTACGGGTATCAAAAGCAACAACTGCTGAACGCAGCATAGAATCGTTTTGTAACCGTATGAATGTCAGTAATCTGCCATTATCTGAAAATGCATACTCAGTAGTATGGTCGAATTTGTAAGTAATACCTTCCGATGGGTTATGAAGCACTAATTCATAAGTATCCGGTGCATTTTTATCGGCTTTTTGCTTTTTCTTTTCCGGTTTCTCCTTAGCCGAGTCGACCACTGTTGTATCTTTTTCAGCCTTGTCTTCTATCGGTTTTTCGTGTTGCCATGCAATCCATTCACCATTATCTTCAGGTATTCTGAATGATTTTACCCGCGCATATTTTTTCAAACTTTTGGACTCCGTTAAATAGATACCCAATGAATCTTTCGGCAGTTTATCTTTTTTTACGCCATCGAGCTTTTTCTGCCTTAATGAGTCGTATTGAGGTTTAATTGAGAATGCCAGAAACCCTGATTCTGATGAAAATTTGGGATTATCTCCACGCTGGAAAGCAACTTTCTCTTTGAAAGAAGCGTGCCACAGTTTCACAACACCATCGCCCTGGTATGGATTAATCTCATAAGCCACAAACATACCATTTGGAGCAATTGTTTCGTTATTCAAGTGGTTCCAATGGTCAAAATCCTCAACAGTGAGCGATTTTTTCTCCTGCCCACTAATGGAAAAGATTCCCAAAGCGAACATCAACATGGTCAATGCAAAATATTTCAAATACATAGCAGATTGGTTTAAAAATAAAGCGCACGCAAAATTAACATTTTGTTGAACAAAATAAAAAACGTCCGTGTACGAACAGTATCAGTATTTATTTTGACAAAAAACCGATAATCTTATAAATTCAACGCAAAAAATGCAGAACGTACTACACCTTTCACGAAAAATCATCTGGCCGGTTATTGCATTTGGCATTACCATGGCCATGTTTGAAGCCTCTGTGGTTGTTTACCTTCGAGAACTCTACTACCCGGAAGGATTTTCCTTTCCGCTAAAACTTACAAGCGACAGCGTTGCCGTTACAGAATTTTTGAGAGAAGCCGCATCGCTAATAATGATAGGTTCTGTGGCATGGCTGGCCGGGAGAGGTTTCACACAGCGCTTTGCCTGGTTTCTTATTATATTTGCCATTTGGGATATTTTCTACTACGTCTTTCTTAAAATGATACTCGGATGGCCTGAATCGCTTATGACCTGGGATATTTTATTCCTTATACCCGTACACTGGACAGGCCCTGTTATTGCACCTGTAATTGTCTCTTTTATCATGATCGCCCTTGGCGTAGCACTTCTCCGATTTACACAAATGTACAAAGCGCCGGCTATAATAAACAAAAAAGAATGGTGGTTGCTGGGCAGTGGTGCTTTTGTTGTTTTTATAGGATTTATACTTGACTACTCATTGTATTTGGTTGCAAACATTAAAACAATTCAAACAGGCAACATTATTGACAGGTTAACTGCACTTTCGATGAAATATACACCAGATTATTTTCCGTGGTGGGTTTTCTTTGTTGGAGTAACACTCCTAATAGCAATGATTTTTATGTACATTAAAAGAAATCAAAAAAACAGCATGAATGACAACGGATAAATTAAAAGCGGGAAATCGAACCCGTTTACATTTTTTATACCTTTGCTCACTGTAATAATTGCAATTAATTAACCCCATGATTATAAGCAGAACGCTAAAAAACTTCTTAAAAATTAAAGTTGCCGTAGCGGGGTTAATTATCATATCATTAATTTTTGTCATGGCTATTCTGGCTTATGCCATCGCACCTGACAACACACCATACGCAAATGATCAGCAAATTACATTAAGCAACCTAAAGCCGGGCAAAACGGTTTCTTTTCTGAACATCAAAAGCAACAAAAAAACAGAAACACATTCCTGGGGTTATAAAATTATGCACGGCTTCCCCACGCAGCACATTCGCATACCTTTTGAAAAATACAAGATAAAAGGCGACAGCATTTTTATTACAGAATATGGAAGTACAAGCCAAACAAAATTTCAGAGCAGCTACCACCTGGCCAATGTATTTTTCGCAATTGACCGTGATAAAACGATTCAGGAAAAAAATAACAAATTCATATTCACAACGGTAAACGGTCAAATAAAAAGCATTGCTTCATCAAAACTAAAAAAGCAAATACCGGAAAAAGCCATTAACAAACAAACCTTTTGGCTTGGAACAGACCGCTTTGGCCGCGACTTGCTAAGCCGCATTATAGTAGGCAGCAGAATATCTGTTTCTGTTGGGCTCATAGCAGTAGGAATTTCACTTTTTGTGGGCATTGTACTGGGTCTGATAGGCGGATATTACGGAGGAGTTACCGATAAACTCATCATGTGGTTAATTAACGTGGTTTGGTCAATTCCCACATTATTGCTCGTAATTGCCATCAGTATGGTTTTGGGCAAAGGATTCTGGCAAATATTTCTGGCTGTTGGGCTAACTATGTGGGTGGAAGTAGCTCGCGTGGTTCGCGGACAGGTAAAAAGCCTGAAAGAGAAGGATTTTGTAATGTCTGCCAAAGTATTGGGCATTTCTAATCGCAGAATTATGTTCAGACACATTCTGCCCAACACAACCGGACCTTTGATTGTAATTTCAGCTGCCAACTTCGCCACTGCTATTCTTCTTGAAGCTGGACTCAGTTTTCTGGGCATCGGCGTGCAACCACCTATGCCCTCGTGGGGCAACATGATTCGTGATCACTACGGCTACATAGTGGTAGACCAGGCTTACCTGGCCATTGTTCCCGGAATTGCCATTATGCTTATGGTATGGTCTTTCAATGTGTTAGGTTATGGTTTGAGAGATGCGTTTGACGTAAAAAATTAAATTAAGAAAGTACAGATAAACTTCCTCCTGTTAAAAATTGTACGGCTAAAAACTGAAAAGCAATCAATTAGTATCTTTTCGCCCTTTTCATATCGAAAAAACCATTTTTTTTGAACTTTCTACCCATGCATTGCGTTTAATATATAGAAACTGTAAATGAATGAGTTATATTCTCAACATAGAACACACATTTCAGTGGAACAGATTGAAAAATAATCGTGCCAACACCCTGTCTGTTAGCTTTACCGTAAATACCAGTCAGGGCCACTGAATATTAAGCGCCAACAGGTTACCTGCATTCCTGTTTTAAGATATTTTTTACATACGAACCGATCCTCAGGATTAGCTCAAAGCTGATTCTTGATAATACGCCTGAATCATTAACCAAAAATCTAATTATATTATGAAACGAATAACCATTTTCTTATCCATAGCCATTTTTCTTTTTACAATGGCATGCAGCAACGAACAAACAAAAGATGAGGCACAAAAGCTATTAAACAAGCAAACAAAAGCCCTTGAAAAGGAACAGGAATCTGTAGAAGAAGTATTCAATAAGCTGGACAAAGCCAAAGATTCACTAACACAGCAGCAACAATGGCTTAAAGAGCAAAAGGCTACAGTAGAAAAAAATGTAAGTGAACTTCAGGAGGAAGAGAAAAAATTTGCAAAATCCCTGAAAGAAGAACAAAAAGCGGACCTTGAACAAAAGAAGAATAAGCTAATAAACCGTCTTGCCGAACTGGAAGACAGCATTAATGCTGTAGAAAAAAACCTAAGCAACCTGAATGAAAAAACAGACACATTATCCATGCAGGAAAAACAGCTTAAAGACCAGAAAAGGCAAGCCCGCACAAAGCTTGTAACCGGTATTGAAAAAATTGACTCCAGGCTGGATGAGATTGAAGGCCAGCGTAAGATAAAACAAAAAGAAATAGAAATAAACAAGCAAAAACAAAAGCTTGCCCAGCAAAAAATTGAATTACTCAAAGATGAAAAAAATGTGTACCTGAGAGAAAAAAATCAGGTGCTTGCAAATGACGGAGACGAAGGTGAATTAGAAAAATATACGCTCAAAATCAAAGACATTGAGAGCAAAATCACCGACGAAGAAAGCAAGGCAATGGTTGCTGAAAAACGCATCTCTAACCTTAAAGAATGGATGAGAGATGTGGATGAGCTCCAGGCAAGGTTGAGAACAATGATGGAAGAGGAATACAGCGAAAACGAAATCATTACGGAATTCACAAACAAAGAAACAACAAGACTGAAAGAGGAGAAAACAAACATTGAAGATGAAATGAAATCGCTGAAACAAGCTAAAGAAAGCCTTGCAGAAAAGAAAAAAGCTGTAGACAACCAACTCTCCAATGTAGACCAACAAATTGAAATTGTTAAAAGTAAAGAGTTATCTGAGATTTTAGCTCAAAAATCAGTTCTTGAAACAGAGGCAGCGAAGCTATCGGATCAGGAACAACAACTCCATAAAAAACAAGACGTTAAAACTCAGGACACACAATTTGATTCTACTGCAGAAGGGGCAGATTTGCTCAAAAATGTTGAAAAAGAGATACAAGCCAAACGCCAAAACATAGAAAATCTCAAAAATGAGATTGCTATGGAACGAAAAAAACTGGCCGAAAAACAGGCTCAGATTGAAGAAAAGCGCTCTGAAAATGTTAAAAAAATAGCCAAAACCACCATAATCCTAATTATTGTGGGAATTATTGTTGTATTGTTGCTGTATGTAATTGGGCGCAGTGCTGCAAGGAAAAAGAAAGCCAAAAAACAATAATCCAGAGCAATGAATTTATTTTTTAACCTTTTAAAATCGAATAATTATGACAACCAAGAAAGAACAAGATAAAGCCAAAGAAACTGAAGAAAAAAAGACTCAAGACACTCAGGATAAAACGCAAGAACAAAAAAGCAACCAACAAACAGACGATAGCGGCTTTTGGGACGATGCTAAAGAAAACGTATCGGAAGGTGCCCGCATAGTTGGTGAAGAAGCTAAACGTATCGGAGGTAAAATATCTTCTTATTCTGAGAAAATCTTTGGTAAAATATCAGAATCTGCTTCTGATGCTTACAAAATCAGCACAGAGTTCACGAAAGAGGCCGTAAACTCAGCACAGGAACTTGCTGAAAAGTACAAAGATAAGTATGAGGTAAATAAGCTCAACAATCAAAAGAAACACTATGCCACGCAATTGGGCATGAGATTTTACCTTGACGTAAAAAACAACGAGAACAAAATTCCCAGAGGATTTCTGGATGAAAATGACATCAAGAACCTCATAAGCAAGTTAGAAGGAATTGATAAGGAAGTACTCGAGATAACTAAAGAGGAAGAAAAAAAATCATAAACAAAAATTAAAATAGTTTTATATGAAAAACAATCAGCATAAAATTATTATTGATATCTTACTCATAATCTGGCTCTTTGTCTGGGTTTACTATCTGGCATTTAACTGGGCTGTTTTTAGTATCGAGCTGAAAATTAACCTCGGATTTGCTGTAATTACAGGATACCCAATCGTATTTTTCTTTGTCCTGGGCCTTTTAAGTTTAATTGTAATAAAATACAGTTATCACTTTACAGTGCTTAAGATAGCCAGCAAAGAGAAACAAGAAAAAAGCGAAAAGAATCTGCTTGAGAAAGATATTGAGATCTTAAAGCTCAAAGAAGTGTTATTTAAAATGCAAACCAAAGATATGAGCGAAAGCAGTACGGCTTTTAATGCACTTCAGGAAAAATTAGACACCATCTCACAGCAAATATCCAGTGATGAGAAATCGACGGATAATTTAGAAAAAGATAAAAACGAAGCAAAGAGCAAAGAAGAGTAATACAATTACACCCCGTCAGAATAAGCTGCTGGTAACCCCGGCAGCTTATTTTTTTTCAGGACATTTTACCCTTTTTCTTTTAAAATAAAAGAACTAAATTGTTAAATATTTTCATAGAAATGCCAAGCACAAACCAACATGATACTAAAGATTAGGCACATAGCAACCACAATTAAAGTATTTTATCTATTCCTACTTTTAACTTTTGTGCCCCAAAACTACTTGTTTAGTAATAACAACGACCTGCCAAAAGTTTTAATTCTGCATTCCTATCATCAGCAATTTAAATGGACCAATGAAATTACAAGGGGTATAGAAAATGAACTTTCAGGAATCTGTGACCTGCAAGTTCAGTACATGGATACTAAACGACAATTTGATGCTGATTATCAAAGAATATTATTCGAACTGATATACCACAAGCACAAAAAACATCAATATGATGTGATAATAGTTTCAGATAATAATGCACTCAACTTTCTTAAAAAACACCACGATACCATATTTGAGCAAACACCCATAGTTTTCTGCGGAATTAATTATGCCTCAAAGCAGGATCTCACCCCTTTTCATAAAATTACAGGGGTAAGCGAAGAAGTTGATTTGATGAGAAATTTTCAATTAATCAAAACCCTTCAACCCGGAGTAGACACACTGATAGTTGTAAGCGATGAAACCCCAACAGCTCTAAAAATCACCAAAAAACTATCCACAGTGGCTCAAAAAAAGCAATCGCTGTTTAAGTCTGTCAAAATACTAAACCACTTAAGCATGGGTGAGTTGGAAAGGGAACTACCAAAACTTAGCCCAAGAAATGCCGTACTTTTAGTACTCTTTTTCAGAGATGTAAATGACACCTATTACAGCTACCGTGAAAGCGCCAAACGAATAGCATTAAGCAGTGCTGTGCCGGTATACATTTTATGGGATTTCAACCTTGGCTATGGCACATTGGGCGGTTATATGGTTGATGCATTTGAACAGGGAAAAACTGCCGGCGAAATGGCCAAAAAAATCCTGAACGGAGAAAAAGCCAATCAAATTCCAATAAAATGGGAAAGTCCCAATCATTACAAATTCGATTACGAGCAACTGCAAAAATTTGAAATCGATACTGACAAGCTCCCTGAAAACAGCAAATTAATAAACGAACCTTACTCGCTCTATAAACATGACAGAGCGCTGTTTTGGAAAATTGTAGCTGTAATAGCAATTCTGTTGCTGCTTTCTGTTTTTTTAATAATATCTGTGTTCAAATACCGTCGTCTGCTTTATAAACTCGAGCAGAACCACTACTACCTTCGCACGCTCCTCAATGTGGTTGGGGAGGGTATTATTGATGTGGACATGAACAATAAAATAAAAAACATGAACCACCTGGCTGAAAAACTAACCGGACATACGGAAAAAGAGGCCAAAGGCAAAAACATCGATGATATGCTCAGCACAACACCGGTAAAAACAGCCAATGAGCAAATAGCCTATTTCATTCTAAAATCAAAAGATGGCTCAAGCTATAAAATATCGAAGTCTGTGAATCCGGTAAAAGGTAAAACTAAAGAATCGGGCTATGTGGTAGCATTTAGCGACATTACCAAAATTATCGATAGTGAAGAACGTTTCAGCCGGTTGGCAGAAAACGCCAAAGACCTCATCTACCGAATAAAAATTCCCGAGGGGCAATTTGAATACGTAAGTCCCGCAGCCAGGGAAATACTTGGATACAGCCCTGATGAACTTTACCGGAAACCCTCACTCATAAAGCAGTTTATTCCTGAAGCATGGAAAAAATACGTATTCAGCCGCTGGTTGGAACTTAAAAACGGAATGATTACCGGCACTTATGAGCTCCAGGTAAAAAACAAAGCAGGCAACCTAAAATGGGTGAACCAGCGTAGTGTACTCGTTTACGATAATGACGGGCATCCGGTGGCTATGGAAGGAATTGTTACGGATATCTCGACTCAAAAAGAAATTGAAGAACAGTTACGCGAAAGCAATCTGGCATTAGAAGAGGCCAAAGAACGGGCCGAAGAGAGTGATAAGCTTAAATCAGCTTTTCTGGCCAATATTGCGCATGAAGTAAGAACACCAATGAATGGCATCATTGGATTTGCCGAGCTACTTCGCAGCAAGGAAATTACACCCATGTCACAAAAAAAATACATCAATGTAATTCAGCGTAGCAGTGAGCGGATGCTCAACATCATTGACGACCTGGTAAATATAGCGCAAATAGAGTCAGGGCAAACACGCTCACGTATTGAAAACGTGGACATTACCTCCTTACTCAACCAAATTAAAGCGCATTTTGAACCATTGGCACACAATAAAGCATTAAAACTCATTGTTGAAGAAAAGACAAATAACTACCCTGCTAAAACCATTCAAACCGACCTGTATAAATTAGATTATGCCATAAGAAAGCTTATAGACAATGCCATAAAATACACTCAAAAAGGTGAAGTGAGAGTAAATTATCAACTTACAGATGACCAACTTAAAATCAGGGTGCAGGATACCGGTATTGGCATAAGCAAAAACAACCAGGAAATAATATTCGAAAGGTTTGTACAGGCAGACAACAGCCCATTTAAACCTGAAGAAGGAACAGGTTTGGGCCTTGCCATCACACGGTCGTTTATAGAAATGATGGGTGGAAAAATCCGGGTTGAATCAACTGTGGGTATGGGTTCCACATTTGATTTTTTTGTTCCGGTAACACTAATCGATTAAACTGGAAAAATCAGCCTCAATCTCATTTCTACGCTTAAAATTATAGAGTGTATAACCCCTTATGCGGTAATAATTTTGCCAATAATCGCGAAGCGCAGCAATGTAATCTCTGCGTGAAACATCTTTTTCCTGCAGCGCCACATTCAGGTCCAGAATACTTACTTTGCCCACTTTAAAACGCTGCTTTGTAATATTGTAACGAATTTGAGCAATTGTATCTGATTTGGCAGCAATCAAAAGTTGCTCGTCCTGCATATTAAAACGCGTAACCTCAAGAAAAACTTCCTGGTCAAAATCTACCTGTTCCTGTTCAATATTTACCAGACTCAACTCGCGTTGCGACTTGGCCATTTCGTACCGGCCTTTACCCACGCCCCAGTCAAGTATCGGGATAGACACCCCCACAGAAACCATTTGAGAATTTTCCAAATTGTTAAATGCATTATCTAACCCCTCGCTAAACTTATTCAGTCCCAAAGTAGCATTCAGGTTGGCATTAAACAGATTTTCTGCACGCGCTTCGGCCACATCCCTGTTGGCTTCTATGCGCTGCCTTTTAAACGAAAGCATTTTCGGATGATTTTTATGGGCATAATGTAACGCCGTATCTACATCTATTTTAAATTTAGGTATGTCAGAAGGTATTACCAACCTCAACGAATTAGCGTCTGTAAGTCCAAGGTATGACTTTAAATTAAAACGGGCCACCCTGAGGTTGAGATCTGCCTCGTTAAATGCTTTTTTAGAAGTAAGATAGCTAAGTTCCATCTGCAACAGCTCATCTTTTGCAATTGTTCCCATATTGTAACGTCCCTCAGCAATTTTATACAGGGTATCGTTATTGTGAAAATTGGTTTCGCTGATTTCTTTATTAATTTGCGCCAGGGCCAGGTCAAAAAAGTAGCGGATGGCCATACGGGAAATATCCTCAAGTGTGAGCAAATAATTTCGCTCTGCCTCTTTAAATTTCAAAGGCTCAATTTTTCTTTCCCACCTGTACGCATTATAAGTTACCAAAGGTTGCCGGTAACCAATTCGAATTGGGGCGATAAGATACGTAGTAGATTTATTGCCTGTTAAAAGCCGCACGCGTTCGAGCGAAGAGCTCAGGTAAAAATTTCCTCCGGTAGGTGCAATGCGCTGAGAAATCTCCAACGACCCATTGTTACTCATAGAACGCCTTTCTACAAACTTGTCGCTACCGTCGTCGATGGTGATAGATTCGTAGGAACGGTTCATATCAAAAGGTGTGCTGTTTAAAGTCAACGAAGGGAGATAATTGGCTTTGAAGGAACGAAAACTCCAGTAAGAAGCTCTAAAAGTATGCCGCGCCATAATGGCCCGTGGCGAATTATGCACGGCCATATCAATAACCTCGTTAAGTGAAACCAAGCGCTCGTTCTTTTCCTGTGCCGCACCCTGTAAATACGCTGTAAACAATATCAAAATAATTATCGCTATTCGCTGTATAAATCTCATCTGTTTAAAATTTCTAGTTTTCTGAAAATAAAGAAACTAAATATTGTGTGTTTTGATTAAAAAATAACATGGTTACTTCATACCTAAGTTGAGCGGTTTGAACGTAGTGAAAAAACGCTTTACTTAGGGATAACCCCGATTTAGAAATTGTCGGTTTTCACCGAATAGATGAGGTGAAAAGCATACAATTTCTTTATCGTGAGCGATAATCGCTCAATTTGGGTTCATAATTATTCGCTTCTCAGTGAAACAATCGGATCCTGGGTGGCAGCCTTTCGGGCAGGCATGTAGCCAAATATAATACCTATGGCCACTGATATGCCAAACGAAATTATTACCGACCACCCAGAAACGATGGTAATGATGCCGGTTACGGTGGTCACAAAATGCGATGAAATAATACCCAATATCACGCCTATGATACCACCGCTGAAACTAATAAGAGCTGCCTCGGCCACAAACTGTGTCAGAATATCTCTTTTGCGGGCACCCACGGCCATGCGTATACCTATTTCCTTGAACCGCTCCATTACCGTGGCCAACATAATATTCATAATACCTATACCTCCCACCAGCAAAGATATACCGGCAATGGCGCCCAGTACAAGGTTAAAAATATCGCGTGTTTTCTGTTGCTGTTGCAATAAAAGTTCGGGCACAATAATTTCAATATCGTCCACATCATTGTGTAAACGACGCAGCAATTTGGCCAAAACGGCTCGCGTGGGCTTCAGCTTTTCACTTTTATTTACCTGTACAATAACTTTATCAAGCTGATGATAATTTTTCTTCTCTACTTCGGAGGTATTCTCTTCTTCATCTTCCTCAGCTTCAATTTCTTTTTTAGTAACCAGAGCCCGGTTTACATACCTGAGCAACATGGTTTGTACGGGTACATAAACAACCTGATTAGCTCGTACAAGCCCGAGATCGCTACTATTTTCATCAAGAACCGGTTTTTCTACCACGCCAACGACCCGCAACCAGATATCGCCACATTTAATTTCCTTGCCTATAGGGCTTTGATTGTTAAAAATAGAAACTTTAATCTGGTCTGTGACAATACACACTGGCTGTCCGTGTTCGATCTGGTAAGAATTAAAAAAACTACCCTCTGAAAGCTCTTTATTAAACAAATTAAAATAATTATTGGCCGTTCCGATAACTTTTACACGAGAAGACTTACCTTGCCTTATAAGGGTTTTGTTTTGTATTACTTGTGGGCACACTTGCTCTACAGAAGGCAACACATCTTTTATAGCCGCGACATCTTTTAGTGTTAATCCCGGGGAAAATCTTTTTGCCTGGGACTGATTGTCATTTTGTTCTTCTTCGTTGCTTTCAATAACAGGTTGAACAATAATGTTATTGACACCAACCATTTTCATCTGATTCATAATTTCCTGACGGGCACCATTACCAATAGCCAACATGGTAATCACTGCAGCAACGCCAAAAATAATACCCAGTGCAGTTAATATGGTTTTAACCTTATTGGCCAGAATAGCTTCGAGCGCAATGGTTATGTCGAGCAAAAATCGGTTCATAGACTATTCTTCAGGTAGGTTTAAGGTGACCTCTTCGTTTTCATTCAGTCCTTCCTGCACAATGATAAAATTATCGTTGGCTTCTCCGGTGGTCACCTGGCTTTTTTTCAGGCCCACAGCTGCTTTCTTATACACATACCGCGTAGAGTCTGTAACCTTGAGGGCCTCAAGCGGCACACTCAGTACGGAATCAAAGTGCGAGACCATAATGCGATTGCTGGTAGTCATGCCGGGTTTGAGCACCGAATCCGTGTCGTTTAAACGAATAATTACTTCAAACACTTTGGCGTCGGAACCCGGCCGTTGTTCGCCTACATTGGCCACATCAATAATTTCAGCATTAAATCGTTTGTCGGGGAAGGCATCAATACCAACCTCAACTGGCTGCCCTTCGGAAACCTTACTGATGTCTACTTCATTGATATATGCCCGGGAAATCATGGACGACATATCGGGCAGGGTGGCCACGATGGGATTCCATGGACTTATGGATGACCCGACTTTACGTTTGGCGCCATCCCAGCTACGCTGGTAAATTACCATGCCGCCTTTAGGGGCTTTCACATCGAATTTGCCCAGCAATTCAATCAACTCCATTTTTTTACGCTTAACTTTTGCCAAATCAGCTTCTACTTCACGCATTTTTGCCTCAGCCTTATCGCGTTTAATTTTATAATTCTCAACAGCCTGATTGTATCTCCGCCTTGCCTTATCCAGATTAATTTCGGCCTGACGTATGGTAGCGGGTGGCTCAAATTTCGATTGTTCGAGTTTTATTTTGTTCTCTTCGAGGGCATAATTAAGGTTTATGAGCTCATCGCGTGTTTGCCGCATTTCAAGGGTAGTATCGAGCTTGGTTTGCAGATACTGGTTTTGTTTGGTTTGAATTTCGGTTTCAATATCCTTAAGCTTTTTCGAGAGCTCAGACTTATCGAGCGAAGCCACAAAATCGCCCGAATCTACGATGGTACCTTCGGGCACAAGATCGGTTATTTTTATACGGTACAAACCACTGCGCCGCAACCCGGACGGACCACGAATATCCATGCTGTTTTCGGCCTGCAGCTCGCCGGTGGTTGTTACAACCACATCAAAATTATCGTATTTGACTTTATAATAAATTTGTGCAGCTTGCTCTTTGTCGGAAGAGCCAAAAGCAATCCAAACAATGATGAGTATTACAAGTAATGCACCGCCCCAAATGAACCCTTTTTTCTTCATTAAAAAATAGTTTTACGTAATGATTGTTATTAAAACCAACGCCTAAAATAACAATATCTTATGATAAGCTGCAAATTTTAGCTCAAATCAATAAAGCAAAACCGGAAAAATTTTATTTTTTTACTGAAAAGCCTCTCTAAAAGATTTTCGTTTAAAGACAAGCAAATATATAATAGCAAAACTAATGGCCATATCTGCTACATTAAATACTGGCCGGAAGAAAATCATATGGCGTTTGGGCCAGAAAGGGAACCACTCGGGCAGGTGGAAGTTGAGCAATTCCAGGTAAAACATATCCACGACCTTACCTTGTAAAAAAGGAGCATAACCTTCTCCCATGGGGACGGTTTCAGCTACACGACCAAAACTATCGGTAAAGAACATGCCATAAAAAGCACTATCAATGATATTCCCTATCGCACCAGCCATAATCAGGGCTAATCCAAAAACAACACTAAAACCGATATCTTTTCTCAAAAAAGAATGAATGAGCCAGCCAATTCCGATGACTATCAAAATTCGGATGCTGCTAAGTATGTATTTTCCGGCAACACCGGCAAACTGAAATCCAAAGGCCATACCATTGTTCTCCGTAAAATGAAGATAAAGCCAGTTGCCCAGCAAAGGGTATTCTTCTTCAAGCATCAAATGCGATTTTACCAACAACTTTAGTGTCTGGTCTACGGCCAAAACAAGCAAGATAAGAATTATGACACGCAAATTTTTCGACATAGTTTTATGGCATAAGTTATGGCACAGGGCAAAACTGTATCAAATTGGCTTGTTTTAAAGGTCCATTTGGCAACCAATGCTTATAAAAGAATAAGCAGGCCGAAACCTGCTTATCAGTGTATTGTATTGACTAAGGCTAAAAATTTACTGGCGACCCATTTTTGCATCAATGCTCAAAGTGGCATGTGGAACGGCTTTCAGGCGCTCCTTGGCAATAAGTTTGCCGGTTTCGCGGCAAATGCCGTAAGTTTTGTTTTCGATGCGTACCAGGGCTGCTTCCAGGTGTTGAATAAACTTCAACTGACGCTGGGCAAGCTTGCCGGTTTCTTCTTTAGAAAGCACAGAGGCGCCTTCTTCAAGTACCTTGAACGTGGGCGATGTATCTTGTACGTCGTTCCCATCTGAATGCGCTAAAGTGGCACGTAAATCTTCATAATCTTTTTTAGCCATATCGAGTTTATCAAGAATTATTTTTTTAAATTCCTGCAACTCTTCGTCTGAATAACGTTGCTTTTCAGTCATATCTCCTCCTTTTTTTAGCGGAAATTAAACCTTTTCTATTAAAATGGTGGTTTTCACGTCTGTATCTATCTCCACCTCTTTTGCATTGCCCGCTGGCATTTTATCTGTTAACGTAATTTCATTCGCCAGGGTTTGCGCTGCGATATATTTTGTAAAGGTTTCTACCGCAATATTTATTGCTTCGTGTGTTCCAATATACAAATTTATTTTATCTGTCACATCAAGTCCCAAATCTTTTCGCATATTTTGTATGCGATTGATAAACTCCCGGGCCAGCCCTTCTTGCTTCAGTTCGTCGGTAATGGTTATATCCAGTGCTACCGTAAGCTTGTCGTCGTTGGCCACCAGCCAACCGGGAATATCTTCCGATATAATTTCTACATCACCCAAATCAAGGCTGATGGTTTCGCCATTGGCATCGATGCTGTAACTTCCATCCTGCTCAAATTGGGCTATGGCATCCTGATCCATTTGGTTGATGGCAGCTGCAATTGCTTTCATCTGTTTACCATATTTTGGCCCCAATGTTTTAAAATTGGGTTTAATTTTTTTCACCAGTACACCGGTGGTATCTTCCAGAATCTCTATTGTTTTCAGGTTCACCTCTGTTTTAATGATATCTTCAACCGCCTGAATGCGGCGACGTGTTTCCTGATCAAATACCGGCACCATAATCTTCTGTAACGGCTGACGGACTTTAATGTTCACTTTGCGGCGTAAACTAAGCACCATACTGGAGATTCGCTGTGCCAAATCCATACGTTCTTCCAAATCTTTGTCAATGCGTTTTTCATTGACTTCGGGCATGTAGGCCAGGTGCACAGATTCGCTCTTGTCTTTGCCACTCACAGCATTCAGGTCGCGGAAAAGCTGATCCATAAAAAATGGTGCGATAGGTGCTGCCAGGCGTGCTACTGTTTCCAGACAAGTATAAAGTGTCTGGTATGCAGCTACTTTATCATCGTTATACTCTCCGCCCCAGAAGCGTTTACGGTTCAAACGCACGTACCAGTTGCTAAGGTACTCAAGCACAAATTCTTCAATTGCGCGACCAGCGCGAGTTGGCTCATAGTCCTCATAAAAAGACATCACTTCGCGCTTCAGTGAGTTGAGTAGTGAAAGCACCCAGCGGTCAATTTCGGGTCGTTGCTCAACCGGCACCTCATCTTCTTTGTATGTAAAAGCGTCTACATTGGCATACAATGAAAAGAATGAATAGGTATTGTATAGTGTGCCGAAAAACTTGCGGCTGGTTTCTTCTACGCCCGATATGTCGAACTTAAGGTTATCCCATGGCTGTGCATTGGTAATCATGTACCAGCGCAATGGGTCGGTACCGTATTTTTCCATGGCTTTGAACGGGTCAACCGCGTTGCCCAATCGTTTCGACATTTTATTGCCTTTTTTATCGAGCACCAAACCATTGGAAATAATATTTTTAAATGCCACGGAATCTTTAGTCATGGTGGAGATGGCATGCAAAGTAAAAAACCACCCACGTGTTTGGTCCACGCCTTCGGCGATAAAATCGGCCGGATACACCTGGTCCAGATTGTCTTCATTTTCGAAAGGATAATGCCACTGTGCGAAAGGCATGGCTCCTGAATCGAACCACACGTCAATCAGATCCGGTTCGCGGTGCATGGGCTTGCCATCATCGGCTACCAAAACAATTTTGTCTACATAAGGTTTATGCAGGTCAATCAGCTCATAATTTTGTTTATTGTACTCGCCTACTTTAAATTCCGGGAATGGATTCTCCTGCATCACCCCGGCTTCGATAGACTTGTCTATCTCTTCCATGAGTTCTTTTACAGAGCCAATACATTTCACCTGTGAACGGTCTTCTTTGGACCATATAGGCAAAGGTGTTCCCCAATAACGAGAACGGGAAAGGTTCCAATCAACCAAATTTTCGAGCCATTTTCCAAAACGACCTTCACCAGTAGATTGTGGTTTCCAGTTTATGGTATTATTCAGCTCCAGCATACGCTCTTTGAAAGCCGTAGTTTTAATGAACCACGAATCTAACGGATAATACAAAATAGGTTTATCGGTGCGCCAGCAGTGTGGATAGTTGTGGACATATTTTTCAATTTTAAAGGCTTTGTTTTCCTTTTTAAGCATCACACTAAGATCCACATCCAAAAGCGGCGTATCTTCACTGGCAGACTCATCGTATTCGTTCTTCACGTAACGACCGGCAAATTCTTTATATGCTTCGTTTACAAAGTTTTTCACAAACTCATTATCGAGTGCTTCGATTGGGTAGAAACGTCCTTTTTTATCGACCATAGGTTCTTCATAACCGTTTTTGTCGATTAGAATCAATGGGGCAATTCCGGCTTGTTTGGCCACACGGTCATCATCGGCACCAAAAGTAGGTGCGATATGTACAATTCCGGTACCCTCTTCGGTGGTTACATAATCGCCGGTAATTACGCGGAACGCATCGCCATCAGGTTTTACCCAGGGTACAAGTTGCTCAAAACGCACTCCGGCAAGCTTGTCGCCTTTGTATGTATCAATTACTTTGAAAGGTACTTTTTTATCACCTTCGTTATAATCTTCGAGTGCAAGCTCTTCATGCTTCTTATTGAAATAAGTATACAACTGGTCTTTGGCAAGCACAACTGTAATGGGTGCTCCGGTATACTGGTTAAAAGTACGCACTTTTACATATTCAATTCTGGCGCCCACTGCCAGGGCGGTGTTGGAAGGCAAGGTCCATGGTGTGGTTGTCCAGGCCAGTAAATAAACATCGGTATCTGTATCCTCAAAAAGGAAAGCACTTTCATTATTTTTTTCAACCTTAAACTGCGCTGTGATGGTTGTATCTTTTACATCGCGATAACATCCGGGCTGGTTAAGTTCGTGGGTGCTAAGTCCTGTTCCTGCGGCCGGCGAATAAGGTTGAATGGTTTTGCCTTTGTATAAATAGCCCTGATCGAACAGGTTTTTCAGCAAATACCAGAGTGTTTCGATATAGCGATTATCATAAGTGATATATGGATCGTCCATGTCTACCCAATAGCCTACCTTGTCTGTGAGCTCTTCCCACTTGTCTGTATATTTCATCACCTCTTTCCTACAAGTGGCATTGTATTCTTCTACAGAGATTTTTTTGCCAATATCTTCTTTGGTTATACCAAGACTTTTCTCTACACTCAATTCAACAGGCAACCCATGTGTATCCCAACCGGCTTTGCGGTTTACCTGGTAACCGTTCATGGTTTTGTAGCGGCAAAATATATCTTTAATGGTACGGGCCATAACGTGATGAATTCCCGGCATTCCATTGGCAGAGGGTGGCCCTTCGTAAAAAACAAATGAAGGCTTGCCCTGGCGGGATTCAATTGATTTTGCAAAAGTATTTTCTTCTTTCCATTTAGCCAGCACGCTATCGGTTACACCAGCAAGATTTAATCCTTTGTACTCCTGAAATTTATCACTCATATTACCCATATTTTTTTTGCAAAATAGTGTCGTTTTAAATACCTCCCGGCATTACATCAAGTTATTACTAACAACTAATTTCTATTCATTTTATAAATGAGTGCGAAAATAAACATTTTCACTGTTAATCTGATAATGAATGAATTAATTTTTTTTAGGATAACCCGAAACTGGCATTCAGACTTGCACTAAAAACAAAAAAAAACTGTCTAAAAAGTCAAATTTTGATATCATTCCTTTTAGACAGCCCCTTTTTTCTTACCTGTTAAATATATTCGTTCCCAAATTTATGACCCACATCTTTCACAAATTGCTTTATCATTTGCTCGTTTTGCTTCCGACAAATCAACAAGGCTTTATCTTCTTCTACCACGATATAGTCTTCAAGACCCTCTAATACGGTTACTTTATTGTCCAGCGTCCTTACAATACAATCTTTTGAATTATAGAACAAGGTTTGATTGCTGTTGCTGGTATTATTATTAATATCTGCGTCCGACAATTCGTGTAAAGCACTCCAGGAGCCTAAGTCAGACCAGCCAATATCTGTACTGATGACGACAACATTTTTAGCCTTCTCCATCACACCATAGTCAATTGAAATGCTTTGGCACTGGTCAAATATCGTTTCTATAGCTTTTCCTTCTTTGCCGGTATTAAAATCGGACTCACAGGAAGAAAATTGCTGAAACATTTCCGGTAAATACTGATTCAGACTGTCTAAAATAGCATTTACGGACCAGATAAAGATGCCGGCATTCCAGAAATAGTCTCCACTTTCAAGAAAGGTCTTTGCTGTTTTCAAATCGGGTTTCTCGCGAAAAGCATCCACTGAGGATAATTGCCAATTACCCGAGTCCTCTTTTATTACTTTGCCATCAGACTGAATATAGCCATAACCTGTTTCCGGTTTGTGTGGTTCTATGCCTATGGTAAGCAAAACATTGTGCTCACTCACGTAATTGAAACCTTCATTTACCACCCTGGCAAATAAGTCGTCTTTTAAGATGATGTGATCGGAAGGTGCAACAAGTATATTAGCTTTGGGATTCAGCTTTTTAATTTTAAAAGCCCCATAGGCGATGCATGGAGCCGTATTTTTCCCTTGTGGCTCACTAAGAATGTTTTCTTCTGGCATTTGCGGTATTTGCTCTGCAATAGTACCTGCATATTTTTTATTCGTAATCACCAAGATGTTTTCTGCCGGGCATATTTGGGTTATTCTTTCGAAAGTTTGCTGTATAAGCGTTTTGCCCGTGCCCAGCACATCCAGAAATTGCTTTGGCTGTTCTGTTCTGCTCCATGGCCAGAAACGGCTTCCAATGCCACCAGCCATAATAATTGCATAATTATTTTCCTTCATAAGTATTTATTGTTCTTAGTTGTTTTGAATAAGTAAAAATAAAAAATCTATTACACTCTAATACTCCCGGCACAAAAACATTCTTGACGAATAAAAAAGGAGGATGCCTCAACAGACAGCCTCCTCTAAATAAAAACAAGTATCATTAATCAACAACCAATTGTCTGGTCAGTTGTATTGCTCCGTTTCTGAATATTACGAAATACATGCCTGAACTCAGGTTAGTCACATCTATCTCCATTTCTTCTGATTCTGTTTTAATAATTTTTTGAACCTTACCGGTTATATCGGAAATAATGAGCATTCCGTATTGGTTTGCCGGAACTTTCACTTTCACTATATGCGATGCGGGATTGGGATATACGCTGAATATCTCGTTCATCTCATCTTGAATTCCTGTTACATAGCGCACATTAACAGTCCAGGTTCTTTCATTGGCGCCGTTTTGTGAAGTTACCACGTACGAAACAGGACTCGAAAAATCATTAACTGTCACACTACTTTGCTGTACATTTCCATTAACGGTAGCCGTGGCACCTGAACTGAGCTCGAAATTAGCCACCAGACTATCACGCGGCGTACCTGCCGGAATATCCACATAAATACTATTGGAATTATCATAAATGGTAGTTTGCTGATTGGCCAATGGCACATCATCGAAGTAATAAGTCAGAATCTCCGCTGAAGCATTTTGATTGGTTGTTACCTCGACTGTCCAATCCTGCATATCAGTTCCATTTTCGGCAACAATAGTGTAGGTTAAAGGGTTGCTAAAATCAACAATATTTTCGCCACTCCACTGTATTTCATTGCCAATATAGGCAATAGCTCCCTCTGACAAATAAAACATGGGTATCAGAGCAGTAACATCTAATTGAGAAGCAAGGTTTACTGAAATTGTATGCGTCTGGTTATTAATTTCCGCGGGACTTGTTTGCCCGTAAAATCCGAAATATTCAATTTGAGTTCCATTATTCATCTCACCGTTTACTACTACGTCCACATACCATTTTCTGGGAATGCCATTAGCAGGATTTAAACGGTATTGCACTATTTCGGAAAAATCATTGGTTGTAACGCCACTTGCCTGCGATTGGCCACTCACGGTAACTTCTGTTCCATCCACTACTTCAAATTCGGCAACGAGGGCGGCAACATCTGTTCCGGCTGGCATTTCTACTCTGACATAAGCATTATTATAATCTATCACTCCAGGCTGTCCATTAATACTGTACGAAATAAAATCGGCCGGAGATATTTCCTGCGCTGTCACGGTCACAGTCCATTCAGCAGTAGTAGTGCCGTCTTGTGCTGTTATGGTGTACAATACAGGGTTGGTAAAATCATTTACTGTGACACCACTTTCCTGCACTACCCCCTCCACCGTAGCGGTTGCACCAGTAGACAGCGTGAAATCAGCTACTAATGCAGACAAATCAGTGTCCATAGGCATGGTTATATGCACTGTGTGTTCTGCAGCATCAATTTCGGAGGTCAATTGGTTGGGGATGCTATAAGATAAAATTTCTGTCTCACTTGAGGCAATTGTAGTTACAGTAACAGTCCAGTCTTTTGTGGTAACTTCATCCTGAGCAGTAACAGTATACACTACCGGGTTGGTAAAATCATTGGCGGTTGTTCCGCTAATTTGTTCTGTACCATTAACTGTGGCTGTAGCTCCTGTTGAGAGTGTAAACGCTGCCACCAAATTGGTTAAATCCGTACCGAGCGGAATTTCCACATCAACAGTTTGGGCATTACTATCAATGGCTGAATTTATTTGCCCTGGCAATGAATAAGTTAAAATTTCTGCTTCCGTTGAAGCATTGGTGGTCACTGTAACGGTCCAGTCCATTGTTGTTACACCATCCTCAGCTGTTATGGTATAAATTACCGGGTCTGTAAAATCGTTGGCTGTAGTTCCGCTGACCTGCTCAACACCCTGAACGGTGGCTGTAGCACCCGGCGACAGGGTAAAGTTGGCCACGAGATTTGTTAAGTCTGTCCCCACGGGCATCACCGCATCCACTGTTTTTGCGGTTGAGTTTATATCAGAACTCTCTTGATTTGGTATATCGAAAGCGATTATTGCTGTTCCGTTAGATGCGGCTTCCTGCACGTTAACAGTCCAATCTTTTGTAGTTGTGCCGTCCTCAGCTGTCACTGTATAAATTACCGGATTTGTAAAATCATTAGAAGTGGTTCCACTAAACTGCTCAGTACCATTTACCGTGGCTGTGGCACCGGCAGAAAGCACAAAATCAGCCACAAGACTTGTCAGGTCAGTACCGTCTGGCATTGTTACACTAATTGTCTGACTAACACCATCGATAGTTGAATTTATCTGGTTGGGAATTGTATAATCGAGTATCTCAGCGGCATCTGATAATTCAACATTTACAGTTACTGTCCAATCTTTGGTGGTTGTGCCATCCTCGGCTGTAACCGTATAAACCACAGGAGCAGTAAAATCGTTTGGTGTGGTTCCACTCACCTGCTCCGTACCATTTACAGAAGCAGTTGCTCCGGCTGAAAGCATAAAGTCAGCGACAAGGCTGGTAAGATCTGTTCCGCCAGGCATTGTAACAGCAATGGTCTGATTATTTGCATCAATTGTAGATGACACCTGGGTGGGTATACTGTAGGAGAGTATTTCTGCTTCATTATTGGCAGGCAACGCTTGTGGCTCCACATTCACCCAAATGGCTGGTGTAGCTTCTGCATATGCTACATTACCTCCAATTACCATTACACAGCGCAAATCTTTTGGAGCATTACTATCCGGATCATTGGCAATGGTAATACGCCCATTTTCTGTTGCATCATTTCCATTGAACATATGTAATACAAACAAATATTCCTTCTCTGAACTAATCAAGAGCGGACTATTTAGAGGTAGTGTAATCATGGAATTCACATCACCAATTGTGAGATTTATAGGGTTAGTTTGAACAATTGCATTTGATAAATCCCACAATCCGGTACTTGTATTTCTTGGGTAAACCACACCGACCAAAGTAGCATTTCCGTTTTCTATTACACCGGTATAATCATCTTTCAGGTAAGTAGACATTGAATTTACCTGATAAGGGTCTCCCGCAGGTGCAGGGAAATACATGGCTACTCCCACTCCATCGGCATTGCCGGCATTTAATGTGTCGACCAGGGTAAACGAACCCGGTATGTTATTTTTATCGGCAAAACCGTATGTACTATCTGACAACACATAATTAAAAACAGCCTCGTTATTGCTGCTGTTATCATCATTGACACTGCTAAGCAGAGCCGATAATCTATATTGATTCCTTTCCGGATAGTTAACTGCCTGTCCAAACAGAATTGTATCAGCTTCACCTGCAGAAAGGGTATAATTAGCAGACTGGTCAAAAACCACATTTGATGTGCCCTGCGGATCAGCAGTAAGGGTAAGCTGCCACTCGAAATCAATCGATTCTTCTCCTGGATGGGTTACTGGCAGTGCAACGGGATTAAAACCACTAAAAACATGGGCAGGGATATAATGATAACCGCCCCAATAAGGTCTATTGTGGTCATTAAAACTATAGTCCGGCACAGTACCTTTCAGTGCGGGCCAAACTTCAGACACGCTAAGATCAACATTTTGAGCTTTAATCGGACCAAAAAACAGTAAACTGGCCGCAAGCAAAAACGGAAAAAGTAATTTTTTTATTTTCATGAGTGCTAATTTATCGTTGCAATTGAAGTAAAAGTAATTTTATTTTATCGTTTTATAACAAAACTAAACACCAATATACAAATGATATTGCTATCCTTCAAATAATTTTGATTGCCAGGTATCTCTACGTTTCATCTCATTCGATATCCAGTCGGCTATTTGGTGGTTTTTTATACCCCCCCACATTTTTACAGCCAAAAGTTCTGGTTTCGATTCTGAAGCAAAACGCTCAATAACTACATCAGGATTCATTTTCTCTGTAAAGTTAATACAGATGTCAATGTATTCTTCTACGGAAAATAACCTGATTTGATGTGTTTTTTGGTTGTAAATTTTGGCAAGCCGGGTGTTTTTCACAATTTGTAACTGATGTAACTTAATGGTGTCGAGTGGTAACCTGGCCAATTCTGCCGCATGATGATCGATACTTTTCCGGGTTTCCCGAGGCAGGCCTAAAATTAGATGCCCACCGAGATGCAAATCTCTTTTCTTAACCCTGTCAACAGCATCCAGCGTATCTTCCCAGGTATGGCCCCGGTTAAGTATCTGAAGTGTCTCATTTAAGGTGGATTCAATGCCTATCTCAATACCTACAAATAATTGTTTGTTTATTTCTGAGAGTAAATCAAGCACTTCTTCACCGAGACAATCAGGCCGGGTTGCAATCATTAAGCCCTCAATAGCAGGATGATCTATTGCTTGCTGAAACTTATCTGCCAATTCTTTTGCTGGTTGGTGCGTATTGGTGTGAGACTGAAAATAAGCAATAAATCCTGTGCCGGCCTTACGGTTAGTAAATTTACTAATACCTCTATCTATCTGTGCTGCAATATCTTCCCTTTTGTAGTTATAATTTGGATTAAAACTACTGTTATCACAATAAATGCAACCACCTCGTCCGAGGGTACCGTCAATATTAGGACATGAAAATCCAGCATCTACCGATACTTTTTGCATAGGTTTACCGAAAACCGCCTTAAGATAGTCGGAATAACGATTGTATGAATGTTGTTTACTGTATTTTAGCGGATATTCCTTATGCATTTTCGGATAACTTAGCTACTGCTGCAGTAAAATTCTCAATATCTTCTTCGGTAGTGTCGAAGGAAGTCATCCAGCGCACCTCGTTGGTTTCCTCATCCCATAGGTAAAAAAAGTACTTTTCCTGTAATGGCTTTGTCCATTCCTTAGGAATTATGGCAAATACGCCGTTAGCCTCTACAGTTCTGGTTATTTTAACTTTCTTTATAGGTTCGAGTTTCTCTTTTAGCAACTGAGCCATCCGGTTAGCATGCCGGGCAGAATTGAGCCATAAATCATCTTTAAAATAGGCTTTAAACTGAACAGACACAAAACGCATTTTAGAAAAAAGCTGCATATGCTGTTTACGTAAATACTTAAAGCCATTTGAGAGCTCAGGTTTAAAGAAAACAACTGCTTCTCCCATGATTAAACCATTCTTTGTTCCCCCAAAGGAGAGTAAATCAACACCACAGTCGCGTGTAAAAGCCTTAAAAGGCATATCAAGGCTTGCTGCAGCATTGGCAATTCTGGCTCCGTCCATGTGCAAATACATACCATGGTCATGGGCCAAATCGGCAAGGGCTTTTATTTCATCTGGCGTATAAACCGTGCCCATCTCGGTCACCTGACTTATACTAATAAGCCCTGGCTGCGAATGATGTTCAAAACCAAATCCCTGCAAATGGGGTTTTACCCGCTCAGGTCTTAATTTCCCTTCATCGTTGGGTACAGCAATTATTTTCGATCCTGTAACTTTTTCCGGAGCACCACATTCATCTTCATTTATATGGGCCGTATCTGTGCAAATAACAGAATTATAGGACCTGCCGGCAGCCATTATCCCCAAAACATTAGCAGCCGTTCCATTAAAAACAAAATTTACAGAGATATCATCTCCAAAAATTCCTTTGAATATTTGCTCTGCTTCATGTGTATAAACATCATCACCATAGCCGGTAACATGGCCCTGATTGGCATCAATCATAGCAGCTAAAACCTGTGGATGAACCCCGGCATTATTATCACTGGCAAAACCCTTTTTTATCATAGTGTAAAATTTTAATCATTATGTGCAAAATTAACAAAATCAAATACTTTTGGTCTTTACATTTCTGATAATTCTATTTGCGCCTAAGTATGTGGTAGCCAAATGATGTAAAAAAAAGGTTTTTAATTACTTTTGAAGTATACATTTTAAAAAAATGATGCAGAGAGAACTGAAATTCATATACATTTTCTTTTTCCTCCTGATACATTTAGCTACACTGGGTCAGCGGCCAGGAAAAGCATACAGGACAGGAAAATCGGCATTTCAAAATCAGGAATTTATACGCGCTGTTGGTTGGCTAAACATAGCTATCGACGCACAGAAAAAAAAATATAATGATGCCTACACTTACAGGGCCAAAAGTTACCTGGCCCTGAACCGGAAGGAGAAAGCATTAAAAGATTTCCTCATTGCCAGTAAGCTTTTTCCAAACAATTCCATTAACGCTTTACATGCGTCTCGTTTATCATACGAGTTGGGGAAATACAATCAGGCGTTGCAATACGCCACCACAACCCTGGACCGGGACAGCACCAATTTCAATGCACTAAAAATCCAGGCACTTTCACTTGTGCATACAGGCAGCCCTGAAAGCGGGCTTATAGTATGCGAACGGGCTCAACAGCTAAAGGAAGATTCTGAATTGCTTTACGCCAAAGCCCTGGCCTCCGATTCACTTGGACTAAGTGACTATGCAATAGCATACTACAATGAAGCAATTGCTAAAAACCCTGCTTTCAAACCTCCCTATCACGACCTCGGAAGGCTGTTAGTAAAAAATGGTTATATAAATAAAGCCATCGAAGTATTTTCAAGTGCCGCCAAACGATTTAATGATATAGAAAGCTACAGACTAAGAGCAATACTCTATAATGAAACAGGTCAGAAATATGCACAAATTAAAGACATAACAAAAATTTTAACCCTTAACCCTACGCGCATTGACCTTTATTACGAGCGAGCCTTGCTCAATAAAAAAGTGGATTTATTGCAAAATGCACTTTCAGACATATCTAATTATCTTAAATGGGATTCTACATCAGAAAGGGCATGGCTGCTAAAAGGAAAAATTTTGCAAAAATTATATATGAAACCCGAAGCCACAAAGGCCTTTAAGAATGTCCGGGAACTAACCTCAGATACATCAATGCAAAATTACGCCGAAAGGAGCATATACAAACTAAAAAGAGAACCCTACCCGCCCAAAATAACCATAACTTATCCGGCCGGACCCGACCAATCTACCATTGCAGTTGGACAAAACCAGCATACAGTAAAAATAAAAGGCTATTTAGAAGATGAAAGTGCTATTTTAAATTTATCAATCAATGGAAAAAAAATAGAATCAACAGAGAAAAAATTCACAACACAAATTGCACCGGATACATCAGTTATTGTCATTCGGGCAACAGACACCTATGGGAATAGCTCAACCAAAACTTACCGCATATTAAAAACAGAAAAAACACCTCCCAGACTCATTCTTAAATTACCTGAAATAATAAAAGACAGTACTATTTTTGCTTCAAAATCTAACCTGCCAGTCAAAGGATACATCGAAGAAGGGTCGACTCTCAAAAGCCTGTTAATTAATCAAAAACCTGTTAGTTTTACAAAAAAAGGAAGTCGTTACTACTTTAACGACCAGCTGGATGTGAAAAACATTGACACATTAATTATTCATGCTGAAGACTATTTCTCTAATACAGTGCATCAAAAATTCCCGATTGTAACGTCAGATTCAGTAGTATTAGGAGGTTCAGCCATTGGAAAAACATGGGTTTTGCTAATTATTTCGGACAGCATCAATAATAAAGGCATTAACCCAGTTAAGAGCTTGCGAAAAACCCTGATAAAAAATTATTCTGAATATATACTCGACAGTCTGGTAATATGGAGAAACTTTTCAAAAGAGCGGTTAGAACGGAAATTGTTATTCGAATTACCACAAATAACCCGCAAAAACAGAATCGATGCACTGTGGGTGCATTACATTGGACCCGGAATTACGCAGGATGCCTACACCTATTGGATTACAAACCAGCAAAAAAACGAAACAAAATATGGCGAACTTAATACTTCAATATTCAGAACAGTTATTGAAGCATTGGACCATGTAAAGTTTAAAACAATTATTTCCGAATCTGTAAGCTTTAGCAACAACATGATGCGACTCGTAGATTCCTGCGATTGTGAGATCTGTGATGGCGTGCAACGATTCCCGGAGAGAGGTCAGTACTTTATGGGGATTAAACTAAAAAACTGGAAAACATACAAATCACTAATAAACAAACAACTATCTGCCTCTATAAAGGCTCGAAAAAGATGTTTCTCTCCTGCCTCAATTCAACTAAACAGTAATCAGAGCATCAGCATTGGAAAATTCAAAAGTATTGAGGACCCCATCTTTCCGGTAATCTTATATTTAAAATAGCGTAATCCGTTTACAAAAAAACACACGGAAAACTCTAATAAACCGAGCTATGACAAAACTCTTAGCACACACCGCATGTCGCTTAAAGCTTCAGCGTTCACCTGCAGCAAGCCTTCGGCAACCGAAGGATGGTGTACTCGCATGATTATAATGAAGCTAAAAAAACTGTGGCGGGCATTTGACTCTTCATGGCGAGCTCCCCCGACTTCTGCGGGGCAGGCTATCCGATCATTAAAATCATAATTATAAACACAAAAACAAAAGAGCTAATAGCTTTTCCCCACGTGCATTAAACACAAAATTAGTGCTTCTATTATTAGCACCTTCATTAAAATCGGTCACATTTAAATTTTATCGCAATCAAAATACATGGCAGAATTAACCATTGAGCATAAACCAGGAGTTTGTGTGAATAATTAGATTTCTGTTCGATTTAAAAGTGCAACCGCGAATTAAAAAAACCAGACAAAAAAAGGCTGCCCAATGGGCAGCCTTGATTTATTTCTCAAAATTGAGATTACTCAACGATCAAACGTTGTACTCCAACTTTGTTACCATCTTTAACGCGTACGAAGTAAACTCCGCTTGCGGCGTTCAGGTTAACTCGTTGTGTACCGTTAATTACCATTGTTTCAACAACTTTTCCAGCTGCATTCATAATAGTAACATCAGCTTGTCCTTGTGCTTCAATTGTAAATTGTCCTTTTGTTGGGTTAGGATAAATGTCAAATGCAAGTGCATTAACATCATTAATTCCATTCAACTGAACCTGTATAGTAGTATCTGCAACAAGGTTTTCAATAGTACCCTGAATCTGATCTGTTGCAGCTAATACTTCATATGGATATGACTGACCGCCTTCAAGATCAATTGTTGCAATACCATCTACGTCTGTAGCGATAAAAGTTCCGTTGATTGAGATATTGGCATTCTCCACTGGAAGCTCATCAGCATCAATAACATTAAATGTTACTGTATAAATTCCAATAAGCGTAATTGTTGCTGAAGCATCAGCACCAGCGACCTCTAAGGTAATTGTGTTATCTACATAACCCGCTTGTGTAGCAGTTACTTCATAAGAGCCATCAACAAGTTGGAAAGTAGCAACACCTGTTGCATCAGTGGTTTGTGGTGCCATATCTGGAATTGTAACAGTAGCACCCTCTAAAGGATTACCAGCAGGATCTTCAACAGTTATTGTTGCTGTATGGTAAGGATAAAGTTCAACTGTTTTTTGCATATTTTCAGTCACAACTACAGAACCGACAAAGGTTTGATATCCATCTGCAACAACTGTATAAATTGATGAACCAAATGGAGCTGGTATAGATGCTATACCAGAAGCATCAGTTGTATAGTCGGTACCTCCCATGGTAATGGTAGCACCAACAATTGGTGTAGCTTCAAGGTCAGTTACTGTAAATTCAACAGTATAAGCATCAGTTTGAGTCATCTCTACCGGAACTGTTTGCTCAGCACCAGCAACGGTTACGGTACCTGTTATGGTGTCATAACCCAACAATGAAACTGTATAGGGATAAGCACCATCTATAAGAGCAAGAGAGTCTACTCCATCACCTCCTGTAGAAAGGGTTTCGCCATTAATCTCAATCTTAGCATTACTTAAGAATGATCCGGCAGTATTTGTAACCTCAAAATAGGTCATATACTCTGTATCCATAGTTACTGTCTCTGTAATAGCTGCTCCACTAACAGTAACGGTACCTGTGGCATCACCATAACCAGTTTCTTCAACTGTATAAGGATAAGAACCATCTTCTAACATAACGATAGCATCTCCGTTTACATCAGTTGTACCGCTTTTTCCACCAACATTAACTGTAGCTCCTTCAATTGGATTTGCACCATCAGTAACAGTAAAGGTAGCTTCATATTCTGTTGTTGGATAAGCACCTGTAAAGCCAACTACCAATTCCATCATGGCTTGCTTACCAATATATACGGTTCCGTTAGGATCTGTAAGTACAAGGTACCCTGAAGTAACTCCGCCTTTTTGTGTGTCATTCTCACCAACATTAACCATTCGGCCCTCTGATGACACTCCGTTAAATTTCAGGTTAACAAAATAATCTCCGGCGTCACCTTCAGCAATTGTTCTATCTCCGGCTTCTGGGAACTCTATATAAACAAAAGAACCCAAATCGTCCATTGTAAGCGTATATGGCACAGAACTTACTTTTACATCATACTCCTGAGTAGTTTCGTTATAATACCATACTTGTGCTTCAAAAGAAGCAGCACCTGCCGTTACCATATCTTCAACATGATCTCTTTGGTTATCTCTTACATATACACGCAAACCTTTCAGAGTCATTTCGTCAGTGGCGGTACCATGCAACGATGGGTTAGGAATATTAACCTCAAAAGCCAGTCCGGCACCATCATTTACATCTGCCCAATCAGTTGGAGCAGCAGAACCTGTTACACGGCTCATATCAACAGGACCTAAGGTACTGTCGGTGATGGTCATTTCACGGCTCACATAGTTATTGTTATCATTCTCATCACCTTCATCAGTGGTGGTATAATGAAGGATCTCATATACACCTTTTCCAGGAAGGATTAATGAATCGATAAGATCGAGTTCCGTTGTATCTCTTACGCCAGGATCTGAAGAAGCAATGGCCGTATTATATGTTTGAATATCTGCGCCATTCTTTTTTACTTCTACATTATGTACAATGTTGTTTTGAGTAACTGCACCATAATTTAGAACAGCTAAGCTGAAACCTTCAAAGTCCTGAATCGCAAACCAGGGATAACTGTAAAAACCACCGTAGAAATCTCTCTCCTCTGTGATATCAGGACCAACCTCAAAATCTTCACGATAGTCATTCCAATAATCTTCAACTATCATGTCGTTATCGGTAGGCTCTACAAAACGCACATCATCAATCTCCCAATGGTAAACGATATACCCTACAAGATGGAATCTGAACCAAACGTCTGATTCACCTGCAACTAATGATGATACATCATATTCGCCAACAAATGCATTTCCTGGTGTATAATTATTAGGAGCTTCTCTTACGCTGAAACCTTCCCATGTAGCACCCTGATCCGTTGAAACTTCAAAGTAAATATCATCAGATGGAGAGCAGCAGAAACGGTGTGTTTGTTCAAACACAAGGTGTACTGCATTATAAGCACTGAAATCAATACCACCATTATGAATTATTGCTGCATTCTGAGTTAAACCAGCAAAAGTTGAACAATCTGCTGAGGTATTATAATCATCCAACTCCAACATCATAAAACCATTATGGCCAGTTGTTGAAAATAATGGATCAGATGGTACGTTACAAGGAGCAGTAACAGGTCCGGGTGAGGTATACGTTCCGCTTGGTCCAACTGTATCCCAACGGAAGTGCCATCCTCTTTCGTTGAAATCTTTCAGCTCCCATCCTGCTGGTGCATTTTGAGGAACTGGTTCACCCTGAGATGAAGTAGCCGCCCAGGTAGCACCATTGAAATCTTCGTACCAAATAACATTACGGGTGCTCTTAATGTCTTGATTTTGTACTTGTTGCTTTTTCTCTACCGCAGGCTCAGCCTTGCTAAATGCTGTATTAGCAGGCTTAAACCCCTTTTGCCCGAAAGCAAAAGTAGCAAAAGCAACCAGTCCTAGTAAAATAGTAAACTTTCTCATAATAAATTGTTTTGGTTAACAGTTAACAAATTTAATAAATTTTTAATTAGTATCAAATAAACATATTTTTGCCCTTAATTTCAAAAAATATTGACCAAAAAACGCAAAAAAATGCTGAATAAATACCTAAAAAAAATCTCTTACTCTCTTAACGTGGAAACCCGCCAAATTGTTGCATTACAGAAACTATTTGACAACCAGGCAACCATACCATTTATTGCCCGTTACCGCAAAGAGGCTACCGGCAACCTGGACGAAATACAAATTCAGGAAATTAAAACCCAACTGGCGTATTTTGACGAACTGGAAAAACGAAAATCTTATATTTTAAGTGTTATCAGAGAGCAAGAACAGCTTACGCCGGAGCTTGAAAAGAAAATAGAAACGGAAACAAATGCCGATAAGCTGGAAGATCTTTTCTTACCCTTCAAACCCCAGCGCAAAACACGGGCAACTAAAGCCATTGACGCAGGACTGAAACCGCTGGCTGAAAAAATAATGGCACAAAAACATCCGGTGAGCCAGAAAGACTATCAAAAATATGAATGTGAGGCTTTTCCTACAACTGAAGATGTTAGAAAAGGCGTGATTGATATCATTGCTGATACTATCGCTACCAACCCGGAAATGAGAGATCATTTAAGACAATTTTACTGGGAAACAGGAATACTGCAAAGCAAACTCAGAAAAAAAGACATCGATGCCGGTAAATATGAAAATTATACAAATTATGCAGAACCTATAAAACGGCTTAAAATGCACAGAGCACTTGCTGTTTTCAGGGGTGAGAAAGAAGAAATCCTTACCGTTAGTATAGGTATTGACGAACAAGTAATTGTTCAGAAACTCAAAAAACGGTTCTTAAATGGATATGGTACCACTCAAAATATTATTACAGAAGCCATAGAAGACGGACTAAAGCGGTTAATTCACCCCGCTCTTGAAAATGAGACCCTTAAAAAATTAAAAGAAAAGGCTGACAAAGAAGCTATTAAACTTTTCGCCGGCAACCTCAAACAACTGCTCATGGCTCCGCCAACCGGCGAGAAACGAATCATGGCTATAGATCCCGGCTATCGCACAGGTTGTAAAGTGGTATGCCTTGACGCACAAGGGAACTTACTACATAATGAAACTATCTTTCCGCATGCCCCGCAAAAAGATACGAAACGCGCCATTAAAAAGATACAATCACTGACCGATGCCTACCATCCCGATTATATTGCCATAGGTAACGGAACAGCCAGCAAAGAAACGGAGCGGTTTATTAAAAAAATCAAATTCACAAAAGACATTGAAGTATTTATGGTAAACGAAGACGGGGCTTCGGTTTACTCAGCATCGAAAACAGCCCGCGAAGAGTTCCCGCAATACGACGTTACTGTGCGTGGAGCGATATCCATAGGCAGAAGATTGCTCGACCCATTGGCAGAGCTTATAAAAATAGATCCGAAATCCATTGGTGTTGGGCAGTACCAGCACGATGTAAACCAAACAGAACTCAAAAAAGAATTAGACAATACCGTATTTCAGTGTGTGAATGAAGTGGGTGTAAACCTCAACACAGCCAGTTATCACTTATTGGCATACGTATCAGGATTATCGGAAACACAGGCCAAAAATATAGTAACCTACCGCAAGGAACATGGAAAATTTAAAAACCGCCTGGAATTACAAAAAGTAAAAAGGCTCGGACCTAAAGCTTTTGAGCAGTCTGCAGGGTTTCTGCGCATCAGAGACGGGGAGAATCCATTAGACAACACAGCAGTGCATCCGGAAAGCTATAAAATGGTAGGCACTATAGCCGATTTAAAACGAATGAAAACAGAAGATTTGATAAACCAGGAAATATCACTAAGTAGTGATGAAAAACAAAAACTCATCAATGATGGTTGGGGCATTTATACATTGGAAGATATTCTCCAGGAACTCAAACAGCCCGGCCGCGACCCCCGCGGGAAAGCAAGTGTATTCACCTTCAACCAACAAATACAAAACATCGAAGACCTTAAGGAAGGGCTGCGTGTACCGGGTGTTGTAACCAACATTACCGATTTCGGCGCCTTTATAGATATCGGCATTAAACAAAACGGGTTGCTTCATATTTCAGAAATTGCCAATGAATATGTAGCACACCCTTCACAGAAATTACACATAAACGATCAGTTAATATTGCGCATAAAAAGTGTAGATATAGAGCGTGGTAGAATACAACTTTCGCTAAAAGATGCGAAAAACGAATAAAAAGTTTTGTACATCAAAAACATTTCAATACTTTTGCACCCGCATCAAAAGCAAATGATGCAAAAAGAGGTTCTTTCAAAACCGGAGAGGTGGGAGAGTGGCTTAATCCACCGGTTTGCTAAACCGGCATACCGTGTTAAGCGGTATCGGGGGTTCGAATCCCCCCCTCTCCGCTGTGAATCTTAAATATTTCGGGGTGTAGCACAGTCCGGCTCCGATTTTGTCAAACTAAGTTTGATTACAAAATCGTGAGTCCTCGAAAAAAGATGCAATCACAGATTGCTGTTTTTTCGGGATTAGTGTGCCAGCCATCCCAAACCCAAATCACCTGGGTAATAAGTGATGAGGAACTTTAAAATATTTCGGGGTGTAGCACAGTCCGGCTCCGATTTTGTCAAACTAAAGTTTGATTACAAAATCGTGAGTCCTCGAAAAAAAATGCAATCACAGATTGCTGTTTTTTCG
>NZ_JBSRDC010000039.1:0-74086 GCF_055145285.1 Salinivirga sp.
TAGAATAACCCATAATTGTAAATTTTAATTAAACATATCTAGTCATATAACTAGATAAAAATAGTAAAAAAAATCACAACTTCCAAAAAAAAGTCGTGATTTTATCTAGTAAAACGCCAAACTCAAGTACCCCGCTGCAAGCGGGGGAACAGCATGATTTAATTTAGGTGAAAAATAGCAAAACAGCAATAAAATTATTCCATAATTTGTATACTATCCAAATACCATCGGTTCTTTTTCTTTAGAAAAAACCGTTTTTCCATGTAGCTGGAGCGAGGTATGTATATTTTTTCTACCATTTTATTGTTAATGGTGTCGATCATCATTTCATAATGATCGGGGTATTCATCCATGCTTCGCACCGTACGCGGCAGTGTTTTACGGGTAAAGCTATTGTGGAATTCCCTGTTGGCATTACCACCTACGGGGTCTTCTTTGACGTGCCCATAAAATTCATAAACATTGAGTGGATAATTGATGCGATTGTAGTGAAAAACACTATCACGGTAAAACTTTTTTTGAAACTGTTGGAAACTTTCCGGTTTGGTAAAAGGGTTTCTAATACCACAACCGGCTCCAACAAGTAACAAAATAATCAAAACTAAAGTCGATTTTAACTTCATTTGGTTTGGGTTTGTATATGTAACAACTTTTTAAGTGTTCTGTTGTGTCCCAGAAAATTGAAGCTAAAAAAAGCAGCGCCGGGTTGACGCTGCTTTTCTGAAATTATGTGAATTGGCTTATTGTTTCACGATGGTCATTTCGTCGATAAGGTTTTGTGCACCTGCAAATTTGTCAATTACGAACAATACGTAACGAATATCAACACATATGGTGCGTTGTACCTCCGGCTCAAATGCAATGTCACCACTCATGGCTTCCCAGTTTCCGTCGAATGCAATACCAATCAGTTCGCCCTTTCCATTCATAACTGGACTTCCCGAATTACCTCCGGTAATGTCGTTATTAGTAAGGAAACCTACGACCATTTCGCCTTTGTCGTTGGCATAGCGGCCGTAATCTTTGGCTTTATAAAGCGCTTTTAGTTTTGGTTTTACATTAAACTCGCGCACATCAGGGTCTTCTTTTTCCATTACTCCCTCGAGTGTAGTGTAATATTTGTAATGTACAGCATCTTTCGGGTCATAGCCGCCTACAGTACCATAGGACAGGCGCATAGTTGAGTTGGCATCCGGATAGTATACTTTGTCTTTGTTCATTTTCATTAATCCGGCTACGAACAGGCGTTGTCCTTTTTCATAGCTTGGGGCCATTGCACGAAGCTTCCCTGCCATACTACGGTAAGTGTCAATGATGTCGTTGCCGGCAGCAAATGCAGGGTCGTTTTGAAGCTTATCCAGTTCAGGCGATTCAAGATATTTGGCCAGTTTAGCGGTATCTACAAAAATTGATTTTTCAAACAGGTTGTTTACCCACTGGTCTATGTTGTCCTGAGTTTTGATTTCTTCTTTTATAAATGCAGGGTATTTGGCAGTGTCTACCATCTCCATGTATGTTCCAATCATGGATTTCATCACTTTTTTGTCGAGTTGTGGCTCGTAATCTTCGAAAAATCCGTTCATGCGACCTTGCATGCGTGTTTTATATTTGTTAAGGAATTCTGTACTGTCGGGATGCTTTTCCAATGCCCGTTCCATCCCGGTTCCGGCACGATAGCTGTAAAACAAAATTTCCGTACCTCCCATAAGTGTTTCATAAAGCACGGTAAGGTCACCTTGTGCTTCAGCAGTTTGTTCCTGGAATTCTTTTATGAGGTCTAATGCTTCGCCATATTTTTTCTGGCGTCTTTTCTTGTCGTTTACCCAATTGCTGAATGCTTCTTCTAATTTTTGTTTTTTCTCCACTACATTCAGGTTGCGCAGTCCTTTATTTTGTCCAATTGAATATTTCCAATAGTTGGCAGAGCGGGCAAATTTAGAAGCGTATTTAATACGTACTTCATCGCTTTTGTCCATGGCTGCTTTCCATATTTCCTGTTTAATCCCACGAATTTCTGCACGGAACTGGTTGGTGTATTTCATTTCATTTTTCACGCCCCATGAAGTAAGGTAACGCTGTGTAGAACCCGGGTAACCCATAATCATGGCAAAATCACCTTCTTTAACACCGTCAAGTGAAATTTTAAGGTGACTTTTGGCTTTCATAGGTTTGTTGTCGTCTGAATAAGGAGCAGGTTTTCCTTCAGGACCTGCATATACGCGGAACATAGAGAAGTCGCCTGTGTGGCGTGGCCACATCCAGTTGTCGGTGTCTGAACCGAATTTTCCGATTGATTCTGGTGGAGCACCTACCAGACGTACGTCGAGGTAATCTTCATAAACAAAAAGTACATACTGGTTGCCTTTATAAATACCGCGCACATTGGCACGATAATGACTGTCTTTAGTTGCTTCAGTAACAATTACGTTACTTACCGAGTCAATAATGTTCTGGCGCTCGCTCTCGGGCATATCTTTGTTTACTTCTTTCAATATTCTTTTGGTCACTTCTTCTGCTCTTATCAGAAATGAAGCTGTTTTGCCGGGGTTGGGCAGTTCTTCATCGTATGATTTTGCCCAGAAACCGTCTGTAAGGTAATCGTGTTGCACAGTACTGTGTTCCTGTATTTCACCATATCCACAGTGGTGGTTGGTGAGTAATAATCCATTTTCTGAAACTACCTCTGCGGTACATGAACCGCGGTCAAGCGCCACTATGGCGTCTTTCAGGCAAGCCTGGTTAATACTGTAAATGTCCTCAGCCGAAAGCTTGAGGCCCATTTCTGTCATGGTACCAATGTTGAGTTTTTCAATTAGCATGGGTAGCCACATCCCTTCATCAGCACGCACCTGGGCGATCTGAAACATCAGGGCTAATCCGGTGAAAATCGCAAGAATTTTTTTCATTTGTAAAGGTTTTATATTTCAATGGTCAGATGAAAATTCCAAAAATTGTCCCCATAAGGCAATCCAGTCTTAGGTTCTTCTGTTGAGATATATCGGAAATTCCATACGTTATTTATTCATTTGGATGGTTTTTGTTTTTAACCGGCACGATAGCGTCCGTTAATTTTTTGCAAAAACCTGTTCTTAATTTTAATTTGGCTAATGCCTTTGCAAATTTAGCACTTTGATAATACAAGGCAAATTTAGCTCATTTTTGTCAAGATTGTGGTCATTTACGTACACTTGTGGGGTATTTTATAGTTTAAAAGTAATTTAGCGCAAAATTGTTCATTTTTTTCAATGCTTTGTTGTGCTGATAAGTACATGTCAGAAATCATTTGCTTTGTGTTGCCTGAGTGGTAGATTCACAGGCGTTGATGCATGTATAAAAAACCCTTCTTTTTATGCTTTATAGTTTTACTTACAACAAATGGGCTTTATAGTATGATTTTTGATAATGTAACATCAGTTCAGTGTAAAAACAAAAGGCTTATAACTTATTCATTTTTTATCCCTTTAACTTACATCGAATAAATAAGGATATAAAGGAATTATTAAAATACGTTTTTGTGGAAAAAAAGGATTTAAGAACGATAACCGAACAGGAGATGCTTGATTTTTTAGAGAGACACAAGCAAAAGCCATTTCGTGCCAAACAGATAAATCAATGGCTGTGGGAGCGTGGTGCAACGAACATCCGTGCAATGAAAAACTTGCCCGGCACATTGCTCGATGCTATGGAAGAGGAGTTTGATATAACTGCGGCACGGGTGCAGGATTCTAAGACCGCGAGAGATGGGACATCAAAAGTAGCTTTTGAGTTTCACGACGGGCAGGTGGCCGAAGGGGTTTATATTCCTTCCAGAAGTCGGGTAACGGCGTGCGTATCATCACAAACAGGTTGTAAACTTAACTGTACTTTTTGTGCTACAGGTCAGCTCACTCATGGCCGCGATTTAACTGCCGGTGAGATTTTCGATCAGGTTGTAACCATTAAGAATATGGCTGAAGCGCAAGGTAACCGGCTCACCAATATTGTTTATATGGGTATGGGTGAACCGCTACTGAACTACGACAATGTATTGCGATCTATAGATTTTATCACCGGTAAGCCCGGGCTTGAAATGTCGCCATCCAGAGTCACCTTGTCTACAGCTGGTATCGTCCCGGGCATCGTAAAACTGGCCGACGATGAGGTGCGTTTTCATTTGGCCATATCTCTGCATTCGGCAATTGATGATACGCGCAAAAGGTTGATGCCGCTCAACAAGAAATATCCTTTGGATGCGCTTTCAGAAGCCATTCAGTATTATCACGAAAAAACCGGTGAACGTATTACTTTTGAGTACCTGATGCTTAGAGGTGTGAACGATTCGCTGGATGAAGCCGCTGCCCTGGCGAAATTTTGCAAGGCATTTCCGGTAAAGATTAATCTAATTGAATACAATCCGGTAGAGGAATTTGATTTGAAACCTTCGACACAAGAAACGCTCAATGCTTTTGTGCAATTTTTGGAAAAGCGCAACATGATTGTAAATGTGCGCAGAAGCAAGGGACAACAGATCGATGCGGCTTGCGGGCAGCTTGCCAACCGCTCTGTAAAGCAATAAAAACAGGTTAGTGTGCTTAATTTATGCGGATTAGCCATTGCGGTTGTTTGTCTGTAAGATTTTCTGTATAATATTTTCACAATAACCTGAATTGTGTAAATTCGTTTTTTGCATGAATTCTCATGCACATAATAAATAGAATCAACCATGGAAAAAAAAGATGCCATATTAATTTTGTCCAGTGGCGGTGCAAGAGGACTTGCGCAAATAGGAGTGATTGAGGAACTGGAAGCCAATGGATGGAATATTACTGCCATTGCCGGAAGTAGTATAGGCGCCTTGATTGGTGGTTTCTATGCGGCAGGTAAGCTCAATGATTTTGCAGAATGGGTAAAAAAGCTCGATCGCATTGACGTAATGCGCTATTTTGATGTAACCTTCAGTAGCCGTGGTTTTATTAAGGGCGAACGCATAATGAAAGAAATGCGCAGAATAATGGGCGATGTAAATATTGAAGACCTGCCCATGCGGTACCGGGCTGTATCGGGTGATATTGTGAAGCATGAACCTGTGGTATTTGATAAAGGCGACCTTATTAATGCAATACATGCCTCTGTGTCTATTCCCGGTGTTTTTACGCCGTATCAACTAAATGGTGCGCTTTTGGTTGATGGAGCTGTTACCAATCCAATGCCCATGAGCCTTTATGAACTCTCTGACCAGGAGAAAATGATAGCTGTAAACCTTAATGCCCGAATTCCTTATGAAATGGAGGGGAAGGTACGCAGCAAAAAGGAGCAGGAGCAATCAGAAAAAGTTTTCCATCAATGGAAAGAAAACGTAAGGAAGGTTTTTAATACAAAAAAAAGCAAGTCAGTGAAAAAACCCGGACTTTATGGCGTGCTTTTTCGTTCATTTGAGATGATGCAGGAATCGTACACCATGGAACTGATTAAAAGATATCACCCCCATGTTTTGGTTGAATTGTCGCGTGAGTCTGCCGATACTTTTGAATTTAATAAAGCTGAAGAGCTGATTGCTTATGGCAGACAGCAAACGAAAAAAGCACTGGAGCATGAATAAATTAGCTATTGTGTTGCTTTCACCTCTCGCTATAGCTCGGTTGCTGGTAGCCGTTTTATTTACGTTTGCATTGTATTTAATTGTAACCAGTATAGATATCTTTGCGCCAAAGAAACCCGAAAAATTGCTCTGGAAATTTATGGGTTGCTGGAGCCGTAATATGCTAAGCATAATGGGCGTAAAGGTTCATGTGGAGATAGAAGAAAAGCCCGATAAACCCGCTTTGATACTGTCTAATCACCGGTCATATATTGATATTTTCATAAATCTTGCTATTAATCCGGGGCGAATTATTGCAAAGAAAGAAGTTGCCAGCTGGCCTTTGATCGGCAGAGGCATAAAAATTTATGATGTATTACAGATCGATCGCAGTAGCATGAACAGCCGGATAGAAAATATCCGGAAAATGGAAAATGTATTGCTCAGTAATCAATCACTGATTATTTATCCCGAAGGCACCACGCACCGCGGACCCGGAATTGGCCCTATCCGCGAAAGTACTTATCGTATTGCATCCAGCAATAATTTTCCGGTTTATCCAGTGGCCATTGAATACAAAAACCCGGATGATGCCTGGGTTGGAAAAGATCTCTTTGTACCGCATTTTATTCGTAGGGCAGGAGTAATTAAGAGACACGTAGGTGTAAAAGTCGGAAAGTCTATCCAAACTACCGACAATAAAGAGCTGAAGGCTTATGTGGAGGGTTTCATGCAAAGAGAGACCATGCACATGCGTGAGCAGTTTGATCGGCAGAATGAGAAGCGTTAGTTCAAAAAAGTGAGGGCTTCTTTAGTGCTGAAACCCTCACATATAAAAACCTTATGTTTTTAAGCAATGTCTATTTGGTCTTCCAGATACACATCCTGTATGGCGTTGAGCAGTTTCACACCTTCTTTCATGGGTTTTTGGAAGGCTTTACGCCCTGAAATGAGTCCCATGCCACCGGCACGTTTGTTAATTACAGCTGTGGTTACGGCATCGGCCAGATCTGATTCGCCCTTGGAAGCCCCGCCTGAATTGATCAATCCTGCACGGCCCATGTAATTATTGGCCACCTGGTAGCGTGTCAGGTCGATGGGATTGTCGGAGGTAAGCTCAGAGTAAACTTTGTCATGCGTTTTCCCAAACTTGATGGCTTTGTATCCACCGTTGTTGGTGGGCTGTTTTTGTTTTATAATATCAGCCTGTATGGTTACACCCAGGTGGTTGGCCTGTCCGGTTAAATCGGCCGAGGTATGAAAATCCTGGTCGCGTTTGAATTCTGAATTGCGCAGATAACACCACAGCACAGTGTACATCCCCAGTTCATGGGCTCGCTCAAATGCGGCAGCTACTTCCTGTATTTGCCGGTTCGATTGGTCGGAGCCAAAATATATGGTGGCGCCTACGCCCATAGCACCCAGTTCATAAGCTTCCTCAACCGAACCAAACATAATTTGATCGTGCGTATTCGGGTAAGTCAGCAACTCGTTATGATTTAATTTAACGATAAACGGAATTTTGTGGGCATATTTGCGCGAAACGGCTGCCAGCACCCCAATGGTAGATGCTACACCGTTCGTACCACCTTCAATGGCAAGTTTCACAATGCTTTCAGGGTCAAAATATTCCGGATTTGGGGCAAATGAGGCTCCGGCGGAGTGTTCTATGCCCTGATCAACAGGCAGGAGCGACAGGTAGCCTGTTCCACCCAACCGGCCATGGTTGAATGTGGCTTGCAAATTTCGCAGCACTTGTGGCTTGCGGTTGGTGTGATAGAACACCCGGTCTATAAAGTCAGGGCCGGGGAGGTGCAACTTGCTTTTGTCAATGGTTGTAGATTTGTGTTCCAAAAGCTTTTTTGCATCATCGCTAAGTAATTCAGCAATTTGTTCGTAATTCATGGTATTTTGTTTTTTTGAGTTTTGTACCCAAATTTACAAAACTCCGGCTAAAATGTTGAGCATGGAACTAATTCATTTTTAGGAAATAAAAAAAGGAGGCCCGAAAGCCTCCCTGTGTATAATCAAATGAGATTTGTTTTATTCTACTACTTCAAGTAGTTCTATTTCGAAAATAAGGGCTGAATAAGGTTTGATTTCACCTTTATTGGTTCCACCGTAAGCAAGATCTTGTGGAATATAGAATTTATACTTAGCGCCTTCTTTCATGAGTTGTACACCTTCTGTCCAACCCGGAATTACCTGGTTCAAACCAAAAGTAATGGGCTCACCACTTTCTACACTACTGTCGAAAACAGTACCGTCAATTAAAGTACCGTGATAATGCACTTTTACCTGATTTGTAGCAGATGGACTTGCGCCAGTACCTTTTTTCAATACTTCGTATTGCAAGCCTGATTCTGTTACTTTCACTTCAGGGCGCTGCTTGTTTTTCTCCAGAAAATCTTCACCGGCCTTTTTGTTATCGGCATATTGTTCAGCATTGGCAGACTGTTGTTGTTGCTGTGCTTCCATTTGTGCGGCACGGGCTTTTTGTACCATTTTATTCAACAGGTCTGTACCTGTTTTCTGGTCAATTTGGCTGGAGTCTGTCATTACGTCATTGATGCCGGTCATTACAAAAGAACTGTCGATATCAGAAGTAGCCTTGAGTTGTACCAATGTGCGGTTAATACCTTCTACTAATTGTGCGCCAAGTGCATATCCAAAACTGTCGCTGATGTTTTGCATTTGCTCTTCGGATGAAGCTTTGGGCATGGTGTAAGTAGAGTCAGCCTGTATTTTTTGAATTACTTTGCTCAGTGTCGTTTGAACTGAACGGAAGTCCATAGCTTTTTCTCCACTGGTAAAGTCTTCAGCACCTTTAAGGAACCATTTGGTATCGATAAATTTCAGTACTTTGAATTTTTCCATTTGGTCGAGAAACCCCTCTGCTTGTAGTGCACCAAGTGCATAGCTTGTAGAGTCTTTTTGGGTTTTCATTTCTGATTTAGATGCATTTTGATTGTTGCATGCAAAGAATACTGTGCTAATAGCCAGTATTGCAATAATTTGTGTCAATTTCATGTTAATTCGTGCTTTTTATGATTCAATAATTGTAATTTTCTTAATTAAGTCGCCAGCTTTAATATCGTCAATAATATTATCACCCTCAATGATTTTGCCAAAACAAGTGTGTTTACCATCAAGATGTTGTGTGTTTTGGCGGCCGTGAACAATAAAAAACTGCGAGCCTCCTGTGTCGCGACCTGCATGGGCCATTGACAATACACCTCTTTCATGGTATTGTTTGTCGGCATCGGTTTCGCATTTTATGGTGTAACCGGGGCCGCCTGTACCTGCGCGTGGGTCGTCCGGGTCTTTGGAATGAGGGCATCCACCCTGTGCAACAAAACCGGGTATTACCCTGTGAAAACGCAGTCCGTTGTAAAACCCGTCATTAGACAATTTTACAAAATTTTCTACTGTGCCAGGTGTCTCTTCTTCATAGAGTGTAGCCACCATTGAGCCTTTTTCTGTTTCAATTTTAGCCTGCTTCATTTTTTAGATTTAAGCCTGATTATCATCAGGTTTTATTTGGTTACTATTTGTTGATTATCAGGAATTATACAAAATACAAAGGTAAAAAAAATGTGCTGCGGTGCAATACGGTCTGGTATTTTGTATTAATTGCTGCGGTGTGCGCCGCTTTGTGTTTGTTAATGAAATGTTTATATCAGGGAAATGCATGAATTTCGATTATATTCGCTTCATTTATAGCCAAAACATTATTACTTTTGCAGATTGGCAGATCAAAACAAGCCGCTATATGAAAATAATACAGTTTGCCCTTTTTCTCTTATTTGCTTTGTCCTTTAATCAGGGTGCAGCGCAAAAATGTCGTTATGAAATAGACGAAATTGATGCTGTAACAGAGCTGATTGTAAAAAGAACTGAACCCGTAGAGATAACCGAAGTAAATGACCACCCGCTTTATATGAAGGCTCAATGTATTGGTGAAAATAAATACCTGAAGGTTCGGTACTACCGTTACAATAGTTTTACCATAAATACTTCAAAACCTTTCGAGATTATTTTCACCGATCAGACCAGTGTGCAAATTCAGGCTCGCGATATGCCTGAGAGTAAAAATACTGGTGGATTTATCAAGGTTTCTTCGTTGCTTATTTTTGACCTTACTAAAGATCAATATCAGCAACTGCTTAAAAAACCGGCCACTCAAATTAAATATTTTATTGATGGGGGTGGTTATATTAGAAAAGATGTCAGAAAACGTGATCAGGAGAATATTCAGTATATCATGCGATGTGTTCTGCTGGACTCTGATTCATAAATAGATCCTGAATAGCATGAAAAATTTATTGTACCTATTCTTTCTTATTTTTTTGCTTTTCAGGGCATGTGCCCCAACTGAAAGTATTTATGCAGGAAAGATTGGTGCTAATAATGAAATGCCACGGTATTGCCTGCAGCCCAGATTATTGTTTTACGAGGTGCTGGTCAACGAAAATTGGGTACGGTTGTGGCTGCATACAAACAATTCTATCACAAAAGGGCAATTGTTAAAGAATCCATTAAAGATTTATATTGCCGAAAAAAACAAACGTAATATTATTTATTTTCTGAAGTATAAAAATGTATTTGATTCTAAAGTTCAGGAAGGAAAAGATACAACAAAAAGCCACCGCCAACTTGTGCTTTATGAACTTAGTGATGAAGATACAACAGATGTTACCTCAAAATATAATTTTAAAGTTACTGCTGATTTGGACGACCAACAATATGACCTGAAAATAGATTGTCCACGGCATCTTATCTCCGGCCTGGAAGAACCTGTAATAGGTATTGAATCTTTAACCAATATAGATCCGGATAATTCAGAAAGGGTGAATTTACGTACTTCACCAGAAAGTGTAAAGCAGTATTCATCCAAGCTTAATACTGCTTCAAACAGAGACTATCCATCGCGCCAAAAGTCTGAATATAGGTCGGCTGCATACCATTCCTTTGATTTAGATATTGAATTATGGTTTAAGTTATATCTCTCCCAAACTACCTCCGACCTATAATGCAGGTTGTAAAGAATGGTGTTAAATACCTGTTGAATAAAATCAAAATAACAACTTTATTTGTAATCAGCTAAAATTGCAGGTTCGTTATAATCGCAAATTTGAAATGAATCTTTAGGCTGAAAAGTTTTTTTTCAGTTACTTTGTTAGAGAAATAGTCGATTTTTAAATATTCTGGTCTCAAAACCGCCAAAATTCAACTCCAGGGGAATATTTGAAAGATCATGCTTAAAAGTTTGCGTGGTCTTGTCTTTACCTGGAGGGGTGCTTGGCGGTACCTTGAGGCAGAAGCATAAGACCACGCATTTTTTATGAATTATGAAAAGGAAATAATTCTCTATGGATTATTATTCGATTGCCCTTTTGGTAAAGAGTTACCTGGCTGTCCTTTTCATGAAATTCGGAAACTTTCATTTGAGGAAAGATACGATCTTGTACAGAAGTTACCGGAATCTGTTATTGACAGCTGGTTGGCTCATCATCGGCAATGTTTAAAGTCACGCTGATTTCTCAAAGGTTTATAAACAAATAAACAACATTTTCATATAATTTGCTATTAATTAACGAATTCGTTGATTTTTTGCTCATAAAAAAACCCGCTCACCGAGCGGGTTTTAATGTACTCATAATTTTTATTAACCGCATTCTGAAGAACCGCAATCAGAACAAATCAGACATCCTTCCTGGTAAACCAGGTTTTCTGAATTGCAGTTTTTACAGCGTTGACCGTCTGCTTGGGTCCCGTTTGGTATGTAACGCTTAAGAGCCCGCTCTACACCATTTTTCCATGTGTTGATGTTGGCACTATCCAATTGCAGCGATGCTACAAGCGTAACCACGTTAGGTATGGGCATTCCGTAACGCAATACGCTGGAAATTAATTTGGCGTAGTTCCAGTACTCTTTATCGAATTTATGAGAAAGGCCTTCAATTGTAGTACGATATCCGTATTTGTTTACATACTGGAAGTCATACCTTGTAACATTATTTTCATCTTTATTTTTGATGATGTAACCTGTTGAAATTGATTTGGGTACCGGTAGTACATCTTCATCTACCATACCGGTGAAAATTTCGTAAGGTTGTCCTTCGAGCAAGCCAATGAATGCAATCCATTGTTCCTGGTTGTTTTTAAACCTGACAATATCTGCTTTTAGCTTATTGGGGCGTTTAAGTTCACGGGTTACTTTATTCTCTTTTTTATCGTCTTTTGAGATGAGTACACCTGAACGTGAACCATCACGATACACAGTAATACCTTTACAGCCTGATTTCCATCCTTCTTCGTAAACTTTGCCAACCACTTCTTCTGTTACATCTTTGGGGAGGTTAACTGTAACAGAGATGCTGTGGTCTACCCACTTTTGAATGGCACCTTGCATCTGCACTTTTTTCACCCAGTCTACATCGTTGGAAGTGGACTGGTGGTAAGGAGATTTGGCTACTACTTTATTTAGTTCCTTTTCGTCGTATTCGCGTACTTTTTCTACATCGTAACCGTTGGCTTCGAGCCAAATGATGAATTTATGATGAAACACAGCATATTCTTCCCAGCTGTCGCCTACTTCGTCGATAAATGTAACTTTTACGTCTTTATCGTTGGGGTTTACTTTTCTTCTTCTTCGGTATACGGGAAGAAATACGGGTTCAATTCCCGAAGTGGTTTGGGTCATTAGACTTGTGGAGCCTGTTGGCGCAATTGTGAGCATGGCAATGTTTCTTCTACCATTTGTTTCCATGCTTTTGTACAATTCCGGGTCTGCTTCTTTTAGCCTTTTTATAAATGGGTTGTTGGCCTCTTTTTTTGTATCGTAAATGGGGAAAGAACCACGTTCTTTTGCCAGGTTTGCCGATGATCGGTACACTGACAACGCAAGTGTTTTATGTACTTCTACAGAAAAGTCAATACCTTCTTTGCTGCCATAGGGTAGCCCCAGAGCTGCCAGCATATCGCCTTCAGCGGTGATTCCTATACCTGTGCGTCTTCCCTGTTCAGCTTTTTCTTTTATTTTTTCCCAAAGTCTTTTCTCTACATGTTTTATTTCTTCGTCTTCCGGGTCATTGTTGATTTTTTCCAGAATGGCATCAATTTTTTCAACCTCCAGATCAATAATATCGTCCATCATTCGGTGGGCAATAGCTGCATGTTTTTTGAATTTTTCGAAGTTGAATTTTGCTTTTTTATTAAATGGGTTTTCAACATATCCGTATAGATTTATGGCCAGCAAACGGCAACTGTCGTAGGGGCATAATGGAATTTCTCCGCATGGGTTTGTCGATACAGTTTTAAATCCATGCTCCGGGTAGCTGTCGGGCACCGATTCTTCTGAAATCGTATCCCAGAACATAATGCCGGGTTCGGCTGATTTCCATGCATTATGTATAATTTTTTTCCAAAGCCTGCGTGCATCAATTTCTTTGGTAAATGTAGGCTTGTCACTATCGATCGGGTATTGTTGAATGTATGGTTTGTTGTCAATTACAGCACGCATGAACTCATGGTCGATTTTCACCGAAACGTTGGCTCCTGTGATCTTTCCCTGTTCAAGTTTTGCATTGATAAAGTCCTCGCTGTCCGGATGTTTAATGCTAACGGTAAGCATTAGTGCTCCGCGGCGGCCATCCTGGGCTACTTCACGAGTTGAATTCGAAAAGCGTTCCATAAAAGGTACAAGTCCGGTAGAGGTAAGTGCACTGTTTTTGACCTGGCTGCCTTTGGGCCTGATATGCGACAAGTCGTGCCCTACGCCACCTCTACGCTTCATAAGTTGTACCTGTTCCTGGTCGGTTTTCATAATTCCACCATATGAATCTGCAATACGGTCGTTGCCTACCACAAAACAGTTCGATAGTGAAGCTATCTGATAAGTGTTGCCAATTCCAGCCATTGGACTTCCCTGAGGTACAATATATTTGAAATTTTTCAAGATATCGAAAATTTCTTGTGCCGACATGGGGTTGGCATACTTCTTCTCGATGCGGTGAATCTCGTTGGCAATGCGCCAATGCATGTCATTGGGGTCTTTTTCGTAAAGATTACCCTGTGAATCCTTCAGAGCATATTTATTAATCCATACGGTTGCTGCTAATTCGTCTCCATTGAAATATTCAATTGAGCTTTCCAACGCCTCCTGAAACGTGTAATTCTTTTGTGCTTTTTTGGTTGCGACCATTTCCATTTTTTCGACCCGGTTAGTGTGTTAATAATCAAATGCTTAGCGGGCAAAAAGCATAAGCTGCTTTTTTGCCAATTTAGTTTCTCAGCGAATTTAAATTTAAAGATGATAAAAGTAAAATTGGTTTATTAACACTATGAAGAAAGAGGGGGGTAAAAAATTGGATAATAGTTGGTTAATCGGTTGATTTCTATTTTCGCAAAAATAATGTGTTAATCATTGGTTAATGATCTGCTTTTCAATTTCTTGCAAGATCATGTCAGTGGCTCCCAACTGGTGCTCAACGAATAACCGGGTTTGCTCTGACTTCTCCTTTAGATATTCTTTGTTACTATGGAGTTTTTCGACTATCGTTTTCAGTTCTTCGTAGCCAGTTATTGGAAAAGCAATTTTGTTATTGACCATTGAAACAGCTTCGTGGAATTTTTTATATGCCGGTCCAAAAATTACGGGTATACCATAAACGGCCGGCTCCAAAATGTTGTGAATGCCTTTACCAAAACCTCCGCCAATGATTGCTATATTGCCATAACGGTAGAGTTTTGACAACAGGCCAATGCTGTCGATAATGAGCACGCGTGCTTCAGCTGCCTGTTTTTCAGTTGTGTCTGAAAGTCTTACTACCCGGGCTTCTATATTTTTTTCGATGCGTTCATACTGTTTTTCATTTAATTCATGCGGGGCAATGATATATTTTATGGTTTCGGAGCCGTTATTACAAAGTTTTATCAGCATCTCGTGCTCGGCCGGCCAGGAGCTTCCTGCTACCAAGGTGAAGTGATTGGCAGCAAAGTTTTTAACCAGACTGATTTCAGTGTTTTGTTCGGCAATTGCTGCAACTCTATCGTACCGTGTGTCACCAGCAACAGTAATATTCTGTATGCCATGTTTCTTTGCAATTTCGGCTGAATTGTTGTTTTGCGCGAAAAAGTGTTCGAAATAATGCAAATGTTTTTTGAACCATTTGCCCCAGGGTTTATAAAAGATTTGTCCGGGACGAAACAGGGTTGAAATGGAATATAATTTTGCATCACGTTTTTTGGCGTAATGAATAAAGTTGTACCAAAATTCATATTTAATGAATATGGCTATGTCGGGATGAGCATGCTCTACAAAATACCGGGCATTTCGAATAGTATCTGCAGGCAAATACATAACGAGATCGGCATTTTTGTAGTTTTTTCTTATCTCATATCCCGATGGTGAATAGAAAGTGAGCAAAATGAATACATCGGGATAACGGGTTTTGATTTTTTCAATTAATGGCCGTCCTTGTTCAAATTCACCGAGGCTTGCGCTGTGGAACCAGCAAACCTGCTTGTCGTGGGGTATATCAGTGAGCTTGTTTTTCCAATTTTGCCTGCCTTTCACGAGCTTTTTTGCTTTAGCATTGCTAAGAGCGGCAATTCTGATCAGAACCGCATAAAAATATATGCCGGTGGAGTATAAAATGCGCATTAATAATAATAAATTTCAGTTGCCATTCTTTTATGCAATGAAATCACCCATCCTATTTTTATTGAATAAAGTAAATCGAGCCGTTGCTCATCAATTTTGCGTTCTTCAATAATATCCCAGCTTCGCCGGTTTTGTGTAAAACCCTGAGTGAATTCCATACCCGCATAAAAGTTCCATGTTGCTTTTTCATGAAAAAACATATAACCCACAAACTGTTTTGTCATTAATCCGTTACAAAGCCTGTCGTAGCCTTTTATGTATTTGTCGGTTAGCTGAGGTATGTTATTGCCACGTTCCTCTATCCAGATTTTATGTTGTAAAAAACCCACGCCGCCTGAAACCATAATCCCCGAATTGGGGTTTGGGTTGAGCACAGGAATAATATAGCCTACATTTGCAGCAATGCTAAATCCATCAAGTTTTTCAGCAACAATACCGGGTTCACCGTAAAAGTTAGTAATCCATCCATCTTCATTTTCCAGGTAGTTGCGATATTCAGGATCTTTGATTCCCTGACTGAAAAGATAATGACCTTCTATACCTATAAAAAGATTTGATTTGAATTTGAGTTTAAATGCAGCCCCAACCTGTCCACTGCCGCTAAATCTTTCGGCAAAGTCTCCTCCCGGATGGTTGTAGCCTAAGTTTGCAGATATCATGGGTATGAGTATCCGGTCCTCTTTAATTGTTTGTGCTGAAAGTTGACCAATTACAACAAATAAATATAATGTCAGTATCCATTTATTCATTCAACGAAATTTAATTATTAGAATGCTACAAAATTAACGGACGAAATTATAAATAATTTGATGGGCGCTGTAATTTAAGATTATAAATTTTCAATCTTATTTTAACCCGGATTGAGTAAAAATTGAATTCACATGATTGTTAATAAATTTTTCTGTGAATTATAAGATGATTTTTTAATTGGCTGTTTATGTTAAAAATTGCACTCTGATTATAATAAATAACCTGTCAAAATAAAAGATAAAGATGTCTGTAAGTAATTAATAAACAAATTAATGCGTTTATGAGTGAATTTATTTTAAACATAGTTTACCTTATACATTTGTTCAGAAAACTTTAAATTAAAAATTTGTGGGCATAAACATCGTTTTATGTGCTATGAAAGATTAATTTTGTAACGACTATGAAAATGTGTTGATTAAAGAATTAGGCAGAAAGAGACCAATTAATGAACTTGATTGTTGACGCTGGGAATACGAGAGTCAAAATATATGTGGCTGAGGACGATGAGATGCGTCCGCCAAAAATTTTTAGCGGGAAAGACCAGCAACGCATAAAAGAATATGCCGATGCGCTGGAGTTTACACACTGTATTTTGAGCAATGTAGGCGATCAATCGCCAGCATGGATGGAGGCATTAACTAAAGTTAGCGGTAGGTTTGTTAATGTAGGTATACATACACCAGTACCTGTTTCCAGTCAATACAAAACCCCCGATACTTTAGGTTATGACCGCTTGGCCAATGTGGTTGGAGCCGATTTTCTTTTTCCCGGCAAAAATGTATTGGTTATTGATGCTGGTACCGCACTAACCTACGATTTGGTCACTGCCGGCATTTTTATGGGCGGTGCTATTGCACCCGGAATGCAACTGCGCTTTGATGCACTGCACCAATTTACAAGCCGGCTACCTAAATTAAATTATTCGCCAGATTATGATATCCCCGGCAAAACAACCAGAGATTCAATTTTAAACGGGGTTATTGAAGGCATAGTAAATGAGATAAGAGGCACAATAAATACATATCAAAAAGAATATTCTGATTTGATTACCGTTATTACCGGTGGCGATGCAGATATTTTTGCGAAAATAATAAAAAATGGCATCTTTGCAGAGCCTTATTTATTAGCAAAGGGCCTAAATAGAATTTTGAACTACAATGTGGAGAAAACTTAGTATTTTAATCGTATTAGCAGGGATTGCACTTGGTGCATTTGGACAAAGTAAATCAAACTCCCCATACTCGGTATTTGGATTAGGCGATATTTATACGCCGGGTTATATTCAGTTTCCTGAATATGGAGGAGCTTCAGCAGGCCTTGTAGAAAAAAACAAAATTAATTTTTCAAATCCGGCGGCCTATCGTGCAATTGATAGTATGCGGTTTCTTATAGACTTTGGTCTGTCAGGAACCACCAGGCGTATAGCCGATGAGAACGATGCGCATATTACAACGGATTTTAATTTTTCCTACTATGCCATTGGTTTTAGAATAACTCGCTGGTGGCATGCCAGTATAGGGCTAACCCCGGTATCGAATCGTAATTACCGCATCGGACTAAAAAGCAATGTAAACGATATTTTTTCCGAAACATATTACATTGGGAAAGGTAATTTAAATCAGGCTTATCTTGGACAATCATTTTCCATTACACCAAATTTGTCAGTAGGTTTTAATGTTAAATATTTGTTTGGTGAGCTTACAGAAACCAAAACTATATTGTTTCCACAGACCTTTAGAAACACCCAGGAAGGTTATACGAAACAAATACACGATTTTGGCTTTGATGCTGGTGTAATGTACACACAACCATTGGGCGACGATAAAAGTTTAAATGTTGGTTTTACGTACACGCCATTACAAGGAATAAATTATACCGAAGATTATCTGTTCGGAGCCGGTGGTGGTGACAATATCGAGAATATTAATGATAATATAATTCTCGATACAACAGCCTTCTATGAGGACCGTGAGCGGAGTTTTAACCTACCACAATCTTTTAGCTTTGGTGTAAGCTATGTTGAGCCGCAAAAACAAACGGCCACGGTTGCTTTTGATATGTCGATGTGGGGTGATGCTAGTAATGAAAATCTTGAAACCGCAGCAACAACATTGAATAATAGTTACCGTATTAGCAGTGGTTATAGTTTCATTCCCAAGTGGAATTCCGCTTCAAGTTACTTTGATCGAATGACTTACGTTTTTGGCGCATTTTTTGAAAGACAGTATATGGATGTACGAAATGAAAATATAAATAATATGGCCATTTCTGCAGGAGTTGGATTACCAATCAGACGAGCAGGTATGATGTTAAATATCGGAGCAGAGTTTGGACAGCGGGGAATGATGAAGAATGAGCTTATACAGGAAAATTATATTAAATTAAACATAAAACTTAATTTCAGAGAGGTTTGGTTCTTTGAAAGAAAGTATGACTAATCAAAATAGGACATTATGAAAACTAAAGCAACCAAAATTCTTTTAGTGTTTTCAATTACACTTCTTTCGCTGCCAGCGCTTATGGCTCAAAAAGGCGTAGAAGACGGTTCGAAATACGGACATGGCGAAGATAGTATCCGTGCTTTGCAGAACCTATCAATGTATAAGCAGTTTTATAGACAAAAAAGTTACAACGATGCTATTAAACCATGGCGTGTTGTCTTTAATGAAGCACCAAGGATTAGTAAGAATATGTACATCCATGGTGTGAATATGTACAAAATTTTCTTTAAAAATTCTAAAAGTGTTGAGGAGCGTGAAAAATACGTCGACACCATTCTGATGATCTATGATCAACGAATGGAATATTTTAACAGCAAGGGGTATTTAACTGCCCGGAAAGGTGTTGACCTTGCTAATCTTAGCCCGAAAAGAACCAAAGAAGCTTATGATTTGCTGCATAAATCTGTTGAGATGATGGATAAACAAACCCCGGGTTTTGTTTTTAATGAAATGATGCAAACCGCACTCAAATTATATAACGATAACCAAATCAGTGAAGATGAGATGGTAAATAACTTTGCCCTTGCATCGAAGATTCTTGATTATCAAATGAAGCATTCGAGCAGCACCGAAAAACGTGAACGTTACGAAATAATTATGAATAACGTAGAGCTTATTTTTACTAAAAGTGGAGCTGCAACATGTGAATCATTAATACCACTACTTACTAAACGCTTTAAAGAAAATCCGGAGGAGCTTGAAAATCTCAAAAAGATTGTAGATCTCTTGCGTAATTTCGATTGTGAAGAGTCTGATTTATTTGAGAAAAGTGCTGAAAACTTATACGAACTTGAACCATCGGCCAATTCAGCCTATAGTCTTGCACGGGTTTTTATTAAGAAAAAAAATTGGGATAAAGCCATTAGTTACTACCAGGAAGCTATAAAAAGGGAAACAGACAATATAACCATCGCCCGTTACTATAAAGAATTGGCGGAAATATTGCTCGCTACGGACGGAAGCCCTGCCAAGGCCGTTGAATATGCAAGAGCAGCACTGAAACAAAACCCTAATGACGGAGAACCTTATATAATTATCGGACGTGCTTATGCCAATGCAGATGGTTTCGGAAAGAATAAATTCGAAGAAAAAACTAAATACTGGGCTGCTGTCGATATGTTTTATAAAGCCAAAGCCGTTGATGCTTCAGTTGCCGATAAGGCCAATAAAATGATTGAAACTTATTCGCAATATTTTCCGGATAAAGAGGAGGCCTTTTTCTACAATGTAACAGAAGGAGCAAACTATACTGTTGGCGGTTGGATTAACCATACTACCAAAGTTAGATTTTAACATGAATTCGAGTCACAATATTATTTCAAAGATGATTCTGGCGTTGGCCGGAATCATCTTTTTTGTTTCATGTAAGAACGATATACAAACCGTGAAACAAATTACTAATATTGAGAGCCATCCAACAATGGAAGTCGAGGATTTTAAATTTCTCAGAAGCGATTCGGGACAAATTACAGTTAAAGTTATAAGTCCGCTCGTAAGGGAATTTGGAGCCAAAGAAAATCCTTACAGGGAATTTCCCGAAGGCCTGGTTGCTACCTTTTTAAACCGGGATGAAGCCGTAACTTCAAAAATTTCAGCTAATTATGTAATTCAAAAAATCAAAGAGGAAAAATGGATTGCACGGCATAATGTGGAAGTGATTGACCAGGAAGGTCGAATTATTAATACTGAGTATATGGTTTTGGACCAAAAAAAAGGTAAGATATATTCTGACCAGTTTACAAAGTTTACCGAAAAAGATGCCATCATTTATGGGAAGGGCTTTGAATCTGATATGAACCTTACCAATGCCCGAATTTTAGAACCTACCGGATTTTTCTATGTCGATGAAGAGCAATACAAAACACAAAATTGAACAGGTATTAAAATATACCTGGTTAGCTGCAACCATTGTACTGATGGGCATGGCCGTTTATTATACTACACAGATAGGAGCTAAGGCTTCCGCAAAGTTTTACCTGTTAGGTGCAATTTCTTTTTTATTTTTTATTCGGCGTCACTATTTTAGCAAATAAATTACTGCCAAATGAATTATTTGCCATGGATTTTAGTTACTTTAATTTTTTCTGCCTTCTTTTCGGGTATGGAAATCGCTTTTGTATCATCTAACAAACTTCGTATTGAATTAGATAAAAAGCGCGGATTCATTGCATCATCTTTACTTACTGTTTTCACCAAACATCCATCGCATTATATTGCTACAATGCTAATTGGTAATAATGTAGCACTTGTAATTTATGGTTTGGCCATGGCAGAGCTTTTAAATCCATTTTTACATGAGCTAACGATTAGTGACGGAGGTATTTTAGCACTAAAAACAGTTATCTCAACCGCTATTATACTGTTTTTTGCAGAGTTTTTACCCAAAACTGTATTCCGGGTCAATCCGAATAGTGTGTTGCGTATATTCGCCTTCCCGGTTATGTTTTTTTATTCTTTATTTTATCCGGTTACAAGGTTTAGTACCGCTATTTCTTCACTAATATTACGTTTGTTTTTTGGAATACGGACAAGTGAGGCAGATAATAAAGGCGTCTTTGACCGTTTTGATCTTAATGATTTAATCGGAGAACAAAACGAAGACAATGAGGCGCAACCTGAATTGAAGAAGGATGTGAAGATATTCAGGAATGTGTTGGATTTTGGCAATATAAAAATAAAGGAATGTATTGTACCAAGAAATGAACTGGTTGCTGTTGAGATGCAGGAAAAGGTTGATGCCGTAGTTAGGAAGTTTAATGAAACCGGTTTTTCGAGGTTGCTCGTTTTCAACGAAACCATTGACAATATCGTTGGTTACATTCACACCATCGATATGTTTAAAAAACCCACGGAACTGAAAAATATTGTACATTCCCTTCCCATTGTGCCCGAGTCAATGCCAGCCAATAAGTTGCTTGCCATTTTTACCGCCAATAGCAAAAGTATTGCATTGGTCGTGGATGAATTTGGAGGAACAGCAGGTGTAGTTACGCTCGAGGACCTCATAGAAGAAATTTTTGGAGAAATAGAGGATGAGCATGATACAATAGAATTGGTTGAAAAGAAAGTGGCTGAAAGTCATTATCTTTTTTCAGGCAGACACGAGATAGATTATCTCAATGAGCGCTATGGCTTTCTGTTACCTGAGGATGATAATTATGAAACCCTGGCCGGATTTATATTGCATCATAACGAGGACATTCCCAATCCCAATGAAGTTATAGAAATTGGGAAATACCGTTTTCGCATTACAAAAGCTTCCGGATCGCGTATTGAAGAAGTTGAATTGTGGTTGCTTGAAGCATAAAAAAACCGGACCAGTAAGGCTAATCCGGTAATGTGAAAATAAGAAAGTATTCTAGTTGTTTTTTTCCTGTTTGTTTAAATCGAGTTTTAGCCCTAATTCAGCTAATTGAGCTTCAGATACACCTGATGGTGAATCGATCATCACATCGCGGCCATTATTGTTTTTCGGAAATGCAATTACATCGCGAATGGAGTCGAGCTGTGCAATTAGCGATACCAGTCTGTCGAATCCAAAGGCAATCCCGGCATGAGGTGGAGCACCATATTTAAACGCATTCATTAAAAATCCAAACTGGTTTTCAGCTTCCTCTTTGGTAAACCCGAGGGCTTCGAACATTCTTTGTTGCATCTTCTGGTCATGTATACGAACGGAACCTCCACCAATTTCTACTCCGTTAATCACTAAATCGTAGGCATTGGCGCGCACTTTTCCCGGATCTTCATTCAGTAGTTCTACGTCTTCTGGTTTTGGCGCAGTGAAGGGGTGATGCATTGCATGGTAACGTTTCGACTCTTCGTCCCATTCAACCAGTGGGAAATCGACCACCCAAAGCGGCACAAAAGTATTTTTGTCTCGTAAACCCATGCGGTTACCCATTTCCAATCTTAATTCCGACAATCCGTGCAAGGTGATGGGTTTATCACCGGCCAGAATCAAAATGAGGTCTCCGGGGTTTGCATTGAATTCTTCTGCCCAGGTTTTGAGCTGTGCTTCATCAAAGAATTTGTCGACTGAGGACTTAAAAGAACCATCTTCATTGTATTTGACATATACTAAACCTTTGGCACCTATTTGAGGGCGTTGCACCCATTTGGTAAGTTTATCGAGTTCTTTTCTGGAGTAATTTGCCAGTCCCTGCGCACAAAAACCCCCAATATATTCCGCGCTGTCGAAAACCTTAAAATCATGACCTTTTGCCAAATTGCTGAGTTCATGTATTTCCAAATCAAATCTGAGGTCTGGCTTGTCGTTGCCATACTTAGCCATAGCTTCGTTAAACGGCATGCGGCGGAAAGGTGTGTATATGTCTACATCCAGCACATTTTTAAAAATGGCTTTAGTCATGGTTTCAAATGTGGATAAGACATCTTCTTGTTCTGCAAACGACATCTCACAGTCGATTTGTGTAAATTCCGGTTGGCGGTCGGCTCTAAGGTCTTCGTCTCTAAAGCATTTAACAATTTGGTAGTAACGATCGTAGCCCGATACCATTAGTAATTGTTTGAAAACCTGAGGAGACTGTGGCAAAGCATAAAACTGACCCTGGTTCATACGTGAAGGTACTACAAAATCGCGTGCTCCTTCGGGCGTTGATTTTATTAAAACAGGGGTCTCTATTTCATAAAATTCTTCGTGATTAAGGTATCTGCGCACTTCCTGAGCTACGCGGTGTCGCAGTGCTATTTGTCTTTGAAGCGGCGCACGCCTGAGGTCAAGATAACGATACTTCATGCGTAACTCATCTCCGCCGTCTGTGTCTGCTTCTATTGTGAATGGTGGAATTTCTGATTTGCTCAATATATTGATATCGTAGCAATTTATTTCAATATCGCCTGTTGGCAAATGCTTATTCTTACTGTGCCTTTCAATGACTTTACCTTTCACCTGTATTACATATTCACGTCCTACTTCTCTTGCCTTGTCTGTCATTTTAGGATTGGCATGCTCGTTAAATGCAAGTTGGGTAATGCCATAGCGGTCTCTCAGGTCGATAAAAGTCATGCCGCCCAGATTTCTGATTTTTTGAACCCATCCGCTAAGGGTGATTTCATCTCCTACATTTTCTATACGTAATTCTCCACAGGTATGCGTTCTGTACATAAGTCTTGATTTTCAAATTTCCACGCAAAGATAGAATAAAGATTTTGATTATTTACAGGCTGACGGCCCCATTTATTTATGGTGAATATTTAAATTTTAAATTTGCAATTTACACTTATATGAAATCTTTGTTGAAGGTAGTTATTCATTATTTTTTATGCGAAAGTCTTCAAGATGAAATAGATATTGCCTGTGTTTCGTGTAAAAAGTTTGATATGAAAGCGATTATGAAACAAATATCCAAATATCGCCGTATATATTTTAACATCCGTATTTGTGACTTGAGATGAACATATAAATATTACCATTATGAAAAAAATGTCTGTTATTATTAGTCTTTTCTTTATTGGCATGTTTTTTCCTACGTGTCTCGGCCCGGCAGAAATGATTCAGGGTACCATGGAAGTGAATAATAAGGAGGTTCCTACAATAATTATTGGCAATCAGGAATGGATGGCAGTAAATCTTAATGTTTCAAAGTTTTCAAATGGAGAGCCCATCCTACATGCTAAAACTTCCAGTGAATGGATTAAGGCCGACCAGGAAGGTGTGGCTGCGTGGTGCTATTACAATAATGACCCGGAGATTGGAGAAAAATACGGAAAATTGTATAATTGGTATGCTGTAACTGACCCCAGGGGATTAGCTCCTGAAGGCTGGCGGGTGCCGGATGATGCCGATTGGGATAAGCTGATTAATGCGATGGGGAATGAACATAATGCTGGTGAACGCTTAAAAAGCACAACCGGCTGGATAGATGGTGGTAATGGAGAGATTGCCAACGGGCTTAATGTTTTTCCGGCTGGTGGCCGATATAATGACGGTACATTTAGTTCAAAAGGATCCAGTGCTTTCTTTTGGAGTGCCAGTGATCACTTGATGTTTTACGGCCGCTATCGGGTTATTTATCATAATAAGTCTTCAGTTGAAGATAACAGCCTCGATAAGAGCTATGGCTTCTCTGTTCGTTGCGTAAGAGATGTTGAAAAGTAGTTGCTTTAACGCCAGGTTAATCCCCCAAAAGCCACATCAGCTTCAATGGTAAGGTGATTTCTGTTGGGATTAAAATTGTCTGATTCTGAAGAAAAGTCCCCTAAACCACTATTGTTTGGTCCATTCCCGTTGGTGCTTCCAAAAGCAATATTGTTGATGATGCGATATGGAATACTATCGGGTAAATAAACTTCTGCATGGCCAAAAACTACTGAAATAGTAACTTTGGGCAGTGAGTCTGCTAATTGTGTTTCGCTCAGATCAATGGTAGACTCTCCAAATACCACAGAATATTCATTTTCACCAGTAATGTGATGCGCAAAATTGCTGTGCGTAAACCAAACCCACTTTGACTCATCTTCTTTATCTTCTTCCAGCTGTATAATCAGAAAATGTACGCCAACCAGCACAATAAAGACACCCGTAAGGTAACGGGGCATTGGCAAATCGACTCTAAAAATGTGCTTGATAATGTATCCAATGCCTGCCGCAATAAGTAAAAGCGCAATAAAGGTTATGAATGTCATTTTTTTCTTATAAATTTAAGAAAATTTCAGTGGATTGGCCACTTTTTGTTTGGTCAATGCAATATTGAGCACATCATTAATGGTTTCTACAAAATGGAACTTCAGGCCTTTCAGGTATGTGGGCTTGATTTCTTCCAAATCCTTTTTATTTTTCTCCGAAATGATGATTTCTTTTAACCCGGCTCTTTTGGCTGCAAGAATTTTTTCTTTAATTCCACCCACCGGAAGTACTTTTCCCCTGAGGGTAATTTCGCCAGTCATTGCAATGCTTTTCTTGACTTTTCGTTGCGTGAAAGCCGATGCCAGCGACACAACCATGGTTATCCCTGCAGAAGGACCATCTTTGGGAATGGCTCCTTCCGGAATATGGATGTGGATATTCCATTGATTAAATATCTCCGGATCAATATCGAGCGTGTAGGCATGGGATTTTAAATATTCTACAGCTAATTTGGCCGATTCTTTCATTACATCCCCCAGATTTCCGGTTAGGGTAAAGTTGCCTTTTCCTTTGCTTAAACTGGTTTCAATAAATAATATTTGTCCGCCGGCCGCTGTCCATGCCAGTCCTGTAACTACGCCTGCCTGGTCGTTTCCCTGGTACTCTGTTTTGAAGAAGTCTTGTACACCCAGGTAGTCTTTTATATCTTCAACTTTGATGTTGATATTGTATTTCTCTTCTGTGGCTATGCGACGTGCAATTCTTCGCATTACCTGTGCGATTTTTTTATTCAGTGTACGCACACCCGATTCACGTGTGTAATTTTCTATGATGTGGGCCAATACTTCATCACTGAATTTGAGTTGACTGGGTTTTAGTCCGTGATTGCTGAGTTGCTGGGGTATTAAGTGACGTTTGGCTATTTCTACTTTTTCTTCAAGCAGATATCCACTTACCTCAATCATTTCCATGCGGTCCCGCAGGGCAGGGTGTATTTGGCCTATGGTATTGGCTGTAGCAATAAATAGTACCTTTGAAAGGTCGTAATCTAATTCAAGGAAATTGTCATGGAAAGTGTTGTTTTGTTCAGGGTCTAATACCTCAAGCAATGCCGATTCCGGATCTCCGTGCACATCGCGACCTATCTTATCTATTTCGTCGAGAATAAATACCGGGTTGCCTGCTTTTGCTTTACGCATATTCTGGAGTATGCGCCCGGGCATAGCTCCTATGTAGGTTTTTCGGTGTCCGCGAATTTCAGATTCGTCGTGCAATCCACCCAGTGACATTCTGACATATTGCCGGTCGAGTGCTTTGGCAATAGATTTCCCCAGCGATGTTTTACCAACTCCTGGAGGGCCATAGAGGCAAAGTATGGGGGATTTCAGGTCTCCCTTGAGCTTGAGTACTGCGAGATGTTCTATGATTCGCTCTTTTACTTTTTCTAGGCCGTAATGGTCTTCCTCAAGTACGTTCTGTGCGCGTTTTAGGTCAAAATTATCCTTTGTGGTGTGTTCCCAGGGTAAATCGAGCAATACATTAAGGTAGTTAAGCTCTACAGAATACTCAGGAGTGGCTGGGTTGATTCGGCGGAGTTTTTTTATTTCTTTATTGAAAGCTTCCTGAATGTCTTTAGGCCAGTTTTTCTTTTTAGCTTTTGCCTTCAGGTCTTCCACTTCTTGTTGCACAGGGTCGCCACCCAGTTCATCCTGAATGGTTTTCATTTGCTGGTTAAGCAAGTATTCTTTTTGTTGTTTATCCAGTTCTGTTCTTACCTTCGATTCAATGTCTGTTTTGAGATTCAGCATCTGTATTTCCTGGGTGAGATGCTCAAGAAGTTTGAGTGAACGTTCGTGGACTGAATTGATTTCGAGAAGCTTTTGTTTATCTTCGGTTTTTAGGTTACTGTTCGAAGTAATATAGTTGACCAGAAAATCTGGTTTTTCAATGTTTTTTATGGCAAAAGCAGCCTCTTCAGGCATATCTGCTGATAGTTCCACAATTTTAAGAGCCTGATCTTTAATGCTGCTTACTACAGCATCAAATTCACGTCCTGCTGGTTGTGGGTCTTCATGAAGTTTAACTTTTCCGGTCAGATAAGGATCTGTTGCTATGATGTTTTCGAGGTCGATTCGTTTTTTTCCCTGGATTATAACGGATGTGGTGTTATCCGGCATGTTGAGGATTTTAATCACCTGTGCAATGGTTCCTGTTTTGTGCAGGTCGTCGTAACCAGGATCTTCTACACTCATGTCGTATTGTGAAAAAGTTCCGAGTAGCCTGTCGCCATCGTAAATTTCACGAATCAACCGGTTTGATTTTTCCCTGCCTACCGTGATTGGTATAACCACGCCAGGGAATAATACCGTATTTCTTAATGGTAATATGGGAAGCGGGTTTTCGTCGTTAAAACGTAGTTCGCTATCTTCGTCTGCTGATATTATCGGTACAAAATCGGGTGAATTCTGTCCTTGTTGCGAAAAAAATCTATCTTCAAATTTCATATTCAATCTCCACCGTTATTTTTTCAACTTTTTAATTCTGTAATATAAACACAGAATCGTATTGAGTGTTTTTTATTCCTAATAGAAAGTTCTGCAATCACAATGCCAATCAGTTAAATTTGCGGTATTTGGCACTTTCATCATATATGTGTGTCAAAATGTCTATTTCTGTCTGGTCGAGTTCTTTCTGACGACGTTCAAATACTTTTTGGGTAACTTCCAGTGCTTTGTTAAGTTTAAATTCTGTGAATCCTCCGGGGCCACCCCAGGAAAAGGAGGGAATTAGGTTTCGTGGAAAACCCGATCCAAAAATATTGGCACTTACTCCAACCACAGTGCCGGTATTGAACATTGTGTTTATTCCGCATTTTGAATGATCGCCCATTATTAGTCCGCAAAATTGTAATCCGGTTTTAATGAAATGTTCTGCGTCATAATTCCATATTTTTACTTCCGCATAATTATTTTTGAGGTTTGAGTTGTTCGTGTCGGCGCCGAGGTTACACCACGCTCCAATAACGGAGTTGCCCAGAAAGCCATCATGGGCCTTGTTGCTATGCCCCTGAAACACACTGTTGTTTATCTCGCCGCCTACTTTTGATGCGGGACCAATTGTGGTTGGTCCGTATATTTTGGCGCCCATTTTTACTACTGCTCCTTCTAGCATGGCAAAAGGGCCGCGTATTACGCTGTTTTCCATTATTTCTGCATCTTTCCCAATGTATACCGGGCCACGATCGGCGTTGATCGTGGCAAAATTCACTTTAGCGCCCGGTTCCACGAAAATATTTTCTTTACCTGCTATACGATTGTCTTCGCTCAAGTGTGCTCCCTCGCGTCCTTTTGTAATCATTTCAAAATCTTTGATGATTTCTTCGCCATTCCATGAGAAAATGTGCCATGGAAACTGAACTTCACGGTAGGGGTGGCTAAATTCAACAGGTTTAAATGATTCTATATCGTCTTTTTTGAATTGCTTTTTTGTTGTTCTTGCAGCTATGAAATTACTTTCGTTTACGAGTTTCTCACCCTTTTTTAATTGCTTTATGGCTTGTATCAGATTGCTGTTGGGTAAAACGCCCGAGTTGATAACAAGGTAATCTTCGCCGGGAGCAAAAGAATATTTTTTTTGCAGATATGCTTCGGTAATGTAGCCGATTTCTGATTTAAGTAGTTGTTTCCATTTTTCTTCAATGGTTAATATGCCTATTCTTAATTCGGCAACTGGTCTGGTATAAGTTAATGGCAAAAGGTTTTTGTGATTGAAATCCAGAAAGTTGAGCTTGTTCATGGTACAAGGCTTTTTTAATTTTTAATACGATATAAAAGTAATAAAAAAAGCTCCGTTGGACGCAACGGAGCTTTAAATATCGTATAGAACAGCGACTACTTGCGGTTCTCGTAGTGTTTTTTGTAACGGTTTTTAAATTTATCAACACGTCCTGCAGTGTCGACAAGTTTCATCTTACCTGTATAGAATGGGTGAGATGTGTTTGAAATCTCTAACTTTACCAAAGGATACTTTTCGCCCTCAATTTCAATCTCTTCTCTGGTGTTTGCAGTGGAACGGGTTATAAATGTATCCCCGTTTGACATGTCTTTGAATGCCACTAGCCGGTAATTCTCTGGATGTATACCCTTTTTCATTGCTGTATATTTTTTATAAAATTTTCTTTATTTGGGGTTGCAAAAATAATGATGGATTTTGAAATATCCAAATAATAAAACTTATTATTTCGGTATTTTTCAGATTTATTCGAAATTCCGCAAGTATTTAATTTGTTATGTTCAAAATACTTGTGGTATTTGGCTTAATAATGATTCAAAGTCCCATTCTATTCAAAATATTCAAATGCATCATATACACCATGGAATCCTGCTGCCTTAATTTTATTCAGGTAGACATCCGAATGGACAAAGATAATATTTTGCCAGTCCTCACGCCAATATTTAATTTATACATCTGTACATAACCATGCAGGACTGTTCGATAACGAACATAATTATTGCACCGGTAAGAATGTTAAGTGTTTTAAATCATAGCATTAAGTCCTTTGGCACGGGTTTGGCAACTATTAAGTCAGAAACAAACAAACCCAAAATTAACCCTTAAAACCCAAACCCATGAAAAACTTTAAATTAATCACCGCAACGCTTATCTTAGCTTTGACTTTCAGTGCAAATATTAGCCATGCCTTCCCGGCAATCAAAGCTACAGCAAACTCCGACAAAGAACTTTATACAGCTATTCAGCAATTGGTGGCTTATCCTGAAAAAGGTGTGAACCATGGAACTTCCGGACACGTGTGGGCCACTTTTCATGTAGACGAAGAAGGGTGGATTACTGTGAAAGATGTGCAAGGAAAAAAAGTTTTTACAGATTATGTAAAAAAACAACTGGATGCAATTTCAGTAGAGAACCCTGACCTTTATGGCAAAAATTACAGAATAAAAATACGATTTGATTTTCAGGAGAAATAGTTGAATTAGTTTCCAATTATAAGCCGGCATAACCACCGGCTTTTTTTTATCTTTCTAAAGTTACGCTCACACTTTCCATTTTACCTCCAAGCGGTGGATTCATTTTTCGTACTTTGACAATGGCATGTTCAATTTGATTAAACTCTGCGTAGAGCGTGTCTAAAATTTTGCCTGCAACATGTTCAAGCAGGTGCGATTTTATGTTCATTTCTGCTTTTACAAATTCATATACTTTCAAATAATTGAGTGCATCTTCCAGATTATCAGTCTTCATTGGTTTTTCACAATTGGTTTCCAGTGTCAGGTCTACCAGAAATTGGTTGCCCACCACTTGTTCTTCTTTGTAACAGCCATGGTAAGCATAAAACTCCATGTGCTCTATTTGTATTTTACCCATAATTTTAAGTTTTTTGTATTAGTCCGGGAATAGATCATGTAAATACGAGGTGTAAAAGTATAAATTATTATTTTTGTAAGTCGAAATTATTTCAAACCAAAAGGTTTGAATCACATTTATATACAATTTAGCATAATTACAATTCCCATGAACAAACCAGAAACGCAAAACGAAGAGAAAAAAAAGTTCAACTTTATTGAACAGATTATTGAGGAGGATTTGAAAAACGGGAAAAATCAAAGCCGTGTGCATACTCGTTTTCCACCTGAACCTAACGGGTATTTACATATTGGACATGCAAAATCAATATGTTTAAATTTTGGCCTGGCCCGGCAATACAACGGAAAATGTAATTTGCGTTTCGATGACACCAATCCCGAGAAAGAAGAAACAGAGTACGTTGATTCTATAAAAGCTGATATCCGATGGCTGGGATTTGAATGGGATGGGGAGGAGATGTATGCTTCAGACTATTTTGACCAGCTTTATGAATGGGCTGTGAAATTAATCAAGGCAGGTAAAGCATATGTAGATGACCAGACTCCTGAAGAAATTTCAAGACAAAGGGGCACCACCAAAGAACCTGGCAAAGAAAGTCCCTTCAGAAACCGCAGTATAGAGGAAAATGTAGAGCTTTTTGAACGGATGAAAAACGGAGAGTTCGAAAGCGGTTCGAAAGTGCTCAGAGCCAAAGTTGACATGGCTTCGCCCAACATGCTTCTGCGCGACCCGATAATGTATAGGATTTTAAATCGTGCGCATCATCGCACAGGTGATAAATGGCATATTTATCCAATGTATGATTATGCCCATGGAGAATCCGATTATATTGAAGGTATTACGCATTCGCTGTGTACCTTGGAGTTTGAAGTGCACAGGCCACTTTATAACTGGTTTTTGGATCAGATTGCCGAAGGCGATTATCGCCCGCAACAAATAGAATTTGCACGGTTTAACCTGGGATATACCGTAATGAGCAAACGGAAATTACTGGAGCTCGTTAACGAAGGTTATGTGGCCGGCTGGGACGATCCCCGCATGCCAACCATTACTGGTATTCGCCGGAGAGGTTATCCACCGGAAGCTATTCGTCGCTTTTCAGAAGTAATAGGTATTGCCAAGAGAGATAATTTGCAGGATGTAGCACTTTTAGAACATACCGTACGCGAATCGCTAAATAAAACAGCCCCTCGGGTGATGGCTGTACTCAATCCAGTGAAGCTTGTTTTGACCAATTACCCGGAAGACAAAGTTGAATATGTGGAAATAGAGAATAATCCGGAAGATGAAAATGCGGGTACTCGTGAGATGCCCTTTTGCCGTGAGCTGTATATTGAGCGAGAAGATTTTATGGAAGATGCTCCACGGAAGTTTTTCCGCATGACACCTGGTAAGGAAGTACGGCTGAAGGCAGGTTATATTGTAAAATGTACGGAAGCTGTGAAGGATGATGAAGGTAATGTTACTGAAATTCACGCCACATATGATCCGGAAAGTAAAAGTGGTTCCGGAACTGAAGCTTCCATGCGTAAAGTGAAAGGAACATTGCACTGGGTATCTGCACCTCATGCGATCGATGCTGAAGTTAGGCAATACGACAGACTTTTTACTGTAGAAGAACCCACCGCCGATAAAGAAAAAGATTATAAAGAATATATTAACCCCGAGTCCCTGGAAATTTTTAAAGGGTGTAAGGTTGAGCCTTCGCTGGCAGAGGCTAAACCTGAAGATAGATTTCAGTTTCAACGTAAAGGCTATTTTGTAGCAGACCGGTATGATCACAAACAAGATTATTTAGTGTTCAACCGTACTGTGCCGCTTAGAGATACCTGGGCAAAAGTTAATAAGAAAAAATAGATAATAGCACAATATTTTAATTACTAAAAGGTTAACAGTCCCAAGGGGGATTACTTTCGGAAAACAGGGATAGTCGTTTTGTAATCCAATTTAATTAAAGAATATTTTTAAATTGATCGCATTGAGTTACAAAGCAATCATATCTGTACCATTGTTTATTTTTTTAGTAGGAATGTTTAATTATAGTGTGCGCAATAATTCATTGGATGCAGAATCACCGCACGGAATAATTGTACAGCTCGAAAAGCATGCATTTCCGGAGTTAGACAGTGAAATAACAGATACATTGCAGAGCAATTTTTATTCGGATGTTTTTATGTCCGATCATCCGGAGGTGCACATTAATGAGGAAGAGGTTGGACTTGTGATGGCAGAGTATCAGGGTTTTGATCCAGTTTGCTATCAATAAAGCAGGTTCGTGTCTGTAGGGTAATATTTACATCAATTGCTTCGAAAAAAATAGTCTGTCTATTGCCGCAACAGATCAGCAAATTTCTAAATCAGCAGAAAGAGCACATATAAAAAAGCAGTTTGGTTTTTAGTGGCTATCTATAACCTATTTGATTCTTCCCGGATTTTTTTTCACAAAGTCTGACCAGCTATTACTTTTTTTAGCGTCAGGCATTCTTCGTTGGTAAAAGTGGCAAACCGCTGCAGCCAGTCCGTCGGTGGCATCGAGGAATGATGGCAGTTTTTTTATGTCCATCATGCGCACGAGCATGCCCGCAACTTGTTCTTTTGAGGCACTACCTGAGCCTGTAATGGCTTGTTTTATTTTTCTGGGAGCGTATTCCACAATTGGCACCGAGTGAGATAGTGCAGCGGCAATGGCTACACCTTGTGCCCGGCCAAGTTTAAGCATCGATTGCACATTTTTCCCAAAAAATGGTGCCTCAATAGCAATTTCGTCTGGCAGATATTGCTCTATGAGCATACGGGTCCTGTCGTAAATGTAGGTTAATTTTTGGTAGTGATCTTTGTATTTACGCAAATCTACTACACCCATGCTCAACAACACAGGTTGTTTGCCAGTGGCATCTATTACACCGTAACCCATGATTGTTGTGCCCGGATCAATACCTAAAATTATGTTGTCAGCGTCTTTCAAATAGTCTTTATTAAACAATAATAAACAAAAGTAATAATTGTATTGGGCTTTTTTTACTGATTTGGGCATCAAATTTGTTAAAGAATTGAGAATAAATTAATAATAGGCTCCCCCAGCCATAAAATAGTATTATCTTTACACGCTAATTATTTAAGATTTTTATGATTCAAACTTTCGCCGAATCCGGATTGCAATCAGAGATACTGGACGCAATTCAGGAAATGGGTTTCGAGCAACCCACGCCTATTCAGGCAGAAACAATACCTTTTCTATTAAACTCCAGACAAGATTTTATAGGTTTGGCACAAACAGGTACAGGTAAAACCGCTGCTTTTGGTTTACCTGCATTACATTTAACTAATATTGACGATAAACAAACACAAACACTAATTTTGTGTCCAACACGCGAACTGTGTCTGCAAATTACAAGTGACCTCAAAAAATATTCTACCCGCATAAAGGGTTTAGAGGTTGTGCCTGTTTATGGTGGAACCAGTATTGAAACGCAGATAAGGGCTTTAAAAAAGGGTGCACAGATTGTGGTAGGAACCCCGGGCCGCTCATTGGATTTAATAAAACGCAAAAAACTTAAGCCGCACAATATCAGTCGGTTGGTTTTAGATGAGGCCGATGAAATGTTATCTATGGGCTTTAAAGAAGACCTGGATGCCATACTTGAAAATACGCCAGAGGATAAACAAACTTTATTGTTTTCAGCTACCCTATCGAAAGAAATTGCCCGCATCACCAAGAAATATATGAACAACCCGGAGCAGGTTTCAGTGAGCCCGCGCAATACTGCTGCTGAAAATCTTTCGCATATCTATTATATGGTGCAGGCAAAGGACCGCTATGAGGTGTTGAAACGTATTGCTGATGTGAATCCTGAGATTTACGGTATTGTTTTTTGTCGTACACGTCAGGAAACAAAAGATATTGCTAAAAAGCTGATGGAAGACGGCTATAATGCCGATGCATTGCATGGCGATTTGTCGCAGGCGCAGCGCGATGAGGTGATGCACCGTTTCAGAAACCGTCAGTTGCAAATTCTGGTAGCTACCGATGTGGCTGCCCGCGGTATAGATGTACATGACCTGACGCACGTAATTAACTATAACCTTCCAGATGATAGCGAAGCCTATGTGCACCGAAGCGGACGTACTGGCCGCGCAGGTAAAAAAGGCTTATCTATTGCCATTGTTCACTCACGTGAGGGCCGTAGGATCAGGGAAGTAGAAAAGGTTGCCGGTGTAAAGTTTACCAGGGGAACAGTTCCCGGAGGAAAAGAAATTGTAACGAAACAGTTATTCGCTTTCATCGATAAGGTTACGCAAACCAATGTAGACGAAAAACAGATAGAGCCGTTCATGTCTGCAATTTATGAGAAACTGCAAGATATGAGCCGCGAAGAACTCGTGAAACATTTTGTTTCTGCGGAGTTTAACCGTTTTCTTGATTATTACAAAGATGCACGTGACATAAATGTGGCAGAATCAAACAGAAAATCAGATAAGCAGGCAGGAGCACCCAAAAGAACCCGGCAAGGGGGCGGTAGAATTAAGTTCTCAAGACTATACATTAATCTTGGCACCAAACATAAAGTTAATCCCACAAGACTTATTGGATTGATTAATGAGACCCTGCGTTCAAGAGATGCTGAAATTGGCAAGATCGAAATACTGAAAAATTTCTCATTCTTTGAAATAGAGGATAGTCTTACCGATAAATTAGTCGATGGTCTTATAGGAAGAAAATTTGAGGGTACCCCGATACTTGTAGAGTTGTCGGAGGCCAAAAAGGCCGGTGGGCGTAGCAAAGGAGATAAGCGACCCAGGACTAAGAAACGTCGTTAGTATTCTTACATAATATGGTACAAATACAAAAGCTCTTCAAAATTGAAGAGCTTTCGTTTTTTATGTACACTCATTAATTATGCATAATTGCTGAGTACCTCAAGTACAGTATCAATATCTTTTTCGGTGTGCGATGCATTGATTTGAAAACGAATTTCTTCATCACCTTTTGGTACTACCGGGAAGTTGAGTCCTGTGGCAAGAATTCCATTTTTATTTAAATGTTTTACAATATCACTTGTTTTTTGTGAGTCTCTCACCATGAGTGGTACCACCGGGTGGTCGCCTTCGATTGTTTCTAAACCTAAATCGCGCAACCCTTGATCGAATTTTTGTGTCATAGCGCGTAAATGGGCCAGGATATCTTTACCTTCCGGAGTGTCTACAATTTCTAATGCTTTAATAGCTGCTTCGCTTTCTGAAACCGTAATCGGATTGGAATAAATATAGGTAGGGGCACTTTCGCGCAGGTATTTAACTACTTCTTTCGACGATACCACGTACCCGCCGTTCACGCCAAAGGCTTTGCCCAGTGTGCCGACTAAAATATCTACTTTGCCGTTGGTGTACTCTTCGGTTCCGCGGCCTGTTTTGCCAAAAGCCCCTACACCATGTGAGTCGTCAGCTATGGTGATAACGCCTTCTTCAAATTTATCGTTAAACTTTTCACAAACCTTTACGAATTCATTCAATGGGGCATGGTCACCGCGCATACTGAAAATGCCGTCTGTAATAACCAATGCGCGTTTGCCTCTGCCTACACTGCGCTTAAGGGCTTTTTCAAGGTCTTCCATGTTGTTGTGCGCATAGATTTCTTTGGCCGCAGGGCGTCCCAGGCGCATTGCGTTGATGATACAATTATGGTTAAGTTCATCACTAATTAGTACAGTTTCTTTTGTGGTCATTGGGAAAATGGCGCCGATACTGGTTACATAGGCCGAACTAAAAATCATGCCGGCTTCTCTGCCGTGAAAAGCAGCGAGTTTGGCTTCCAGTTTCGTGTGAGATTTGAATGTACCGTTAATAAAACGAACAGCTCCCGGTCCTACGCCGAATTCTGCTGCCCCTTTTTCTTCCGCATCAATCATGTCTTTGCGGAGCGACAATCCCAGGTATGAGTTGGAGTTCATTCGAATGAACTCTTGATTTTCATATCCTTCTAAAAGGTAGCGGGGGCCTTTCCCTTGTTGAGCAGGAATGCATTTAGTGATAACTTTTTCTTCACCTTTGGCACGTCCGCTTTTTTCAAGCTCATCCACGTTTTGTGTGAGCACCTGATTCAGTTTATTTAATGACATAATACCTCCTGATTATATTTATGTGCTTATCTTTTTGTTATTGCAAATGTAGCTAAAAGTATGTAAAATTGAATAGTGACGATAAAACCTCCTTTCGAAAAATATTATTAGTGAGTAACAGCATAAATACAAGTAATATCTTTTGAGTTGCCGGAGCTAACTATATTAAATTAGATTTTTATTTTTTGTCAATACAAAACCACTGTATCCCTTTAGCATACAAACATTCGTCAAAACCTGTTAAAATCACAGAAAATAATTGTGTTGCACAACATACTAAATAACAGCACGTTATAAGGGGTTGCCTAATAGATAGTTAAACTGAAGTTAAATATTCGTTAAAAAAATTTGCAATAATTCAATATAAGCGATACTTTAGCCCATACATTAAATAAAAGTTAAGTGTTATGGGAAAATTTTTATTTACACTGGTGTTCCTAAGTTTTTTAGGGATCCAGTCGTATGCACAAAAAACAGTAACAGGGACTGTAACCTCCGCCTCCGATGGTAGTGAGATGCCTGGAGTTACAGTAGTTGTAAAAGGAACTCAAGTGGGTACAATTACCGCTAATGACGGTAGTTACTCTATAGAGGTTCCACAAGGTGCGGATACGCTTTTATACTCGTTCATTGGTATGAACAAGGTGAAAAAAGCTATTGGCAACCAAACCGTTATTAACGTCCAGATGGTATCTGCCGTTACAGAGCTCGATGAGCTGGTGGTTACCGCTTTGGGTATTTCGAGAGAGAAAAAGGCACTCGGTTATTCCGTGCAAGAGGTCGGAGGAGATGACCTGGCAGAAGCCAAAGAGGCCAATATTGTCAATTCGCTTTCCGGTAAAATAGCCGGTACGCAAATTACCAATGCCAGTGGTGCCGTGGGTTCTTCATCACGTATCACCATCCGTGGTAATGCTTCGTTTAATAATAACCAACCACTTTGGGTTGTTGATGGTGTACCCATCAGTAATGCCTCCACAGACGTTTCTCAGTGGGGCGACACTGACTTTGGTAACGCAGCCATGGACCTTGATGCTTCAAGCATCGAGTCGGTTAGTGTACTGAAAGGTGCAAACGCGGCAGCGCTTTACGGATCACGTGCTGCAAACGGTGTTATTGTTGTAAAAACCAAAACCGGTAAAAAGTCTAAAAAAGGTATTGGTGTAAGTATTAGTTCAGCCGTTACTTTTGACCAGACTTACAACTTTGTAAACTATCAGAATGATTATGGTCAGGGTGTTGGCGGTAGCGAATATAATTACCTTGCTAACGGAGCTTATCAGCAAGGCGTTTCTTATCAGGATTATGCCGATGGAACATTTAGTTCAAGTTCGGGTTTTACTTATTTTGATGGTAATGGTGGTGGTGTGAACGATAACGTGGACGAAAGTTGGGGACCAAGATTGGATATTGGTTTGTCAATACCGCAGTTTAACAGCCCGCTTACAGATCCTAATGATCCGACCACACGTCAGGCTACACCATGGGTGTCCAATCCGGATAATATTGAGAACTTTTTCCAAACCGGTGTTACATTAGATAATAGTGTAAACATTACTTCTAATGGTGAAGAAGGTGCCATGAGACTCTCTTTATCTCATTATGATCAAAAGGGTACAATACCCAACACCGATTTGACAAAATATAGTGTTTCATTTAATGGTACTCAAAATTTATCAGAATGGTTGAAAACTAACGTAACATTTAACTACGTTAACAATGCAAGTGATAACCTGCCAGTACAAGGTTATAGCTCAAATAACGTAATGCAGTCTATGGGTGGATGGTTTGGCCGTCAGGTGAATATGGGAGACCTTGAGGCGCATTACGATGAGTTGAATGTTTTTGGTAATCCTTACAACTGGAATACATCATATCACAACAATCCATACTGGAACGTAAACTACAATACCACAAGTCGCGAGCGTGACCGGATATATGGTACTGCAAGTTTAGATGCAGAGATCACAGACTGGGTAAAAGTTACCGGCCGTGTAGGTATAGATTATTACAGTGAAGTGCGCAAACACGTTGATTATGCCATGTCTAATGAGCAACCTTATGGTGCCTTCTGGCAGCAAGACCGGAACAATAGGGAAGTAAATGCTGACTTATATGCATCTTTCAATAAAGATTTTGGAGACTTCAACTTAAATGGTATTTTAGGTACCAACTTCCGTAGAAACGATTATGGATCGATGTATCTGGAAGCTGCTGAGCTAACTGTACCGAACCTCTTTACTATTTCAAACGTGCAGGGTAATCCGGTTACGGATATGTATGATGAGGAAATGGAAACCAATAGTGTGTATGGACAGGCTTCTCTTGGATGGAAAAGCGCGGTTTACCTTGATGTTACAGCACGTAACGACTGGAGTTCAACGCTTCCAGCAGATTCATGGAGTTATTTCTACCCATCATTTACCGGTAGTGTAATTGTTACTGAATTGTTAGAGCTTGAATCAGACATTTTATCATTTGCCAAAATACGTGGTGGATGGGCCAAAGTGGGTAACGACACCGATCCTTATCAGTTATCACTGATTTATAATGGAGTTACTCCATTTGGTAATTTTACCCCTTTTGCCACAAACAGAATACTTCCTCCTGTTGGTTTGGAACCTGAAGAGGTAACCAGTACAGAGGTTGGTGTAGATTTAAGGTTCTTAAAGAATCGCTTTAGGCTGGACGTGACATATTATGACGAAATTACCTACAACCAGATTATGGAGGTGGATATTTCGCCAGCATCCGGTTTCGAAAGTCAGTTGATTAACGCCGGTGAAATTGAGAACAAAGGTTTTGAAGTACAAATTGGTGCTACCTGGTTTAAGAACCCGGACGGTTTCAGCTGGACAACTGATGTTAACTGGGCCAAAAACTGGAACCAGGTGAATGAACTTTATGGAGACCTCGAAGCTTACCAAATCTCCAGTTCATGGGGTGGCGTAACAATCGAAGCTCGTCCTGGCGAGGCATTTGGTGTAATCAAAGGCGGTGGCTTCATGTACGACGATGATGGAAACAAAATCATTGGTTCAAATGGTTTACCTGTTAAAACAGAAGCTCCTGTAGCAATTGGTAATATTACACCCGACTGGACCGGAGGTATTCGCAATACATTCTCTTACAAAACCATTTCTTTGAGTTTCTTAATTTCTGGCCAATATGGTGGTGACCTGTTCAGCGTATCTGACTGGTTTGGTGCTTATGCTGGTGTTACAGAAGAAACTGCAGAAGATGGTATTCGTGAAAATGGTCTTGTAATAGATGGTGTATCAGAAGATGGCACCCCTAATGATGTAGTTGTATCAGCTTACAATTACTATAAAGGATATTGGGGAAGAGAAGCTTATTCACTTATTGACGGTACATATATCAAATTACGTGAACTTGTTATTAGTTACAAGGTTCCACAAAAAATCATTAATAAAGTAGGCTTTATTCAGGGAGCTAGTGTATCATTTGTAGGTCGTAACCTGGCAATGCTATATGTTCACCCAAGTAATGATGTAGGTATTGACCCCGAAACAGGATTTGGTGCGAATCTGGGAGGTATGGGCCTTGAGCAGTTCCAGTTGCCGACAGCACGCACGCTTGGTTTCAGGGTAAACCTTAACTTCTAAAACTACACAAAAATATTTTTGCTATGAAAAAGAAATTTCAAAACATATTTAGCTTACTAATTGTCGGACTACTCATGTTTACAGCATGTACAGATGATTGGGAGGAGATGAACGAAGATCCCAACAGTCCGACCACGGTACCGGGCACAAACTTGCTGGGTAATGGTATCCGTTATTTCGGCGAGTACTATTATGATGCCTGGTTCAACATGAACAACGTATCTACTTATGCCGGACATCTCGGTAAAATTCAATACGTTGATGAAGCTCGTTATGAAGAGCGCGAATCTGTAATTAACACTGCATGGAATGACCTTTATCGCGTGGCCATTGATATGGAAAATGCCAAAAAATTTGCCCGTCAGGAAGGTAATCCAAACCTCGAAGCTGCAGCTTTGACTTTCCAGTCACTGGTTTTCCAGATTGGAACTGATAGCTGGCGCGATATGCCTTTTACTGACGCCATTGGTGGATTAAATGGCGTAACAAATCCGGAGTACGATGAGCAGGAAACTATATATCCCGCTCTGATGGATAGTTTGGCCAAAGCCAATTCATTGTTTGCAGAAGGATCTCAGCGTGAAATAGGTGCTGGTGATGTCCTGTTTGCAGGTGATTTGCTTAAATGGCAAAAATTTGCCAATTCAATTCGTTTGCGCATGGCCAACCGGGTTGCTGCTGTTTATCCGGAAGCTGCTACTATCAGAAATGAAATATTAACCCAAACAGGTACTTATCCAATTATGGAAAGTAATGCAGACAATGCATTTCTTTACTGGCCCGGATCTTCTCCATATAAAGAGCCCTGGTATGAAGATCAGGAGACACGTGATGACCACGCTGTTGCCACTTTCCTAATCGATTACCTCGTTAATAATTCAGATCCGCGTTTAAGTGTAATTGCTAAGCCAAACAAAAATGATGTATATAATGGCGTAGTACCTGGTGTTGCTCCGGATAATGTAGGTGATATTAACCTTTATAGCCGTATTGGTGAGCTGTACAGAGAAACAGTAGATGGTTATATACCATTTATGCGTTATGCTGAAGTGAAATTTATTGAAGCTGAAGCTAACGCCGATCAGAACGCTTTCGAAGAAGCTATAGTTGCTTCATGCGTTGAAAATGGAATAGATGCTACTGCTGCTGAGTCTTATGCTTCAGGGTTTGTTGTGACAGATCCTGAAGATTTATTCAAACAGAAATGGGTAGCACTCTTTAAGCAGGGCCACGAAGCATGGGCTGAAACACGTAGATCAGGCTTTCCTGAAATGCCAGCAGCACCATCCAGTCCATATACAGGTCATACAGATCCACCATTTGTGTTCCCATACCCAACCGATGAATCTAACTTAAATTCTGCCAATTTAGCTCCTTATGCTGCAGATATTGTAGATAAATTCTGGGGCAAACAAATGTGGTGGGACACAAGAACAGATGAACAGTAAAATCTCAAAATTTTTAGAATTATGAAAAAAATACTCTCATTAATAATTAGCTTACTCGCCCTTGCAGTGCTCTTTACCGCCTGTGAGGAAGAGGAGGATGATTTTTATACAGGCACGACGATATATGTTTCAGATGCCGATTATTATATTCTTGATCCTGGAGTAAGCGGTACTTTAAATACATCAAGACCAAATATTGATGTAGAAATTAGTTATCAAGGTAACGTTATAAGTACGATAACTACCGAAGATGGTTCGGCCCAGTATTCTATTGCTCAGGCAGATATTGGTAGTCCTGCTACAGGCGAAGACGCTGAAGTCCGCTTTGCAACAAAAGTAGATGGCGGTGATGCTGCCAAATATGTGACAATAACAGTAGATAATCCATTAATCATTGAAGGCCCAAGCAATTTCTATCCCGCTGAGGATACTACTATTTATCTCAAGTATTCTATTGCAGATGATTGTACAGCTCCAACTAGCTTGAATATCTATGAGGCTCTTAACGACGCTGATTCAGTTGATATCACAGGTACATATGGATTACTCGAAGATTCAATAGCTGTTGCTCTTACTCCTTCGATGATCAATGATACCCTTTATTATGACTGGGTTTTCTCAAATGCTAATGGTACACTGATGGCAGAACATACGCTCGCCATTATTGTAAAACGTGCATGGGACTTCGAAGAGTACGAAGCATGGTCAACAGATTTTGCCCCATGGGTACTGGAAGACCGTGATGGGTTAGCACAATATGGTGTTAGTGCATTTGATTATCCCGGATCAGGTGATCCAGCTGCTTTCACTATCTTTAGTTGGGAAGCTGCAGCAGAGTCTGCTGGAGAGGATCCCGCAGGTTGGGAACCCAACAGCGGAGATAAAATGGCCTTTTGTATGGCTGCAGTTCCTGATGCAGGTCAGGGTAATGATGATTGGATGATCAGTGACAACTTCGATATCGACAGTTCTTACACATTATCACTCTATGCCCGTTCAATTACTGATGCATATGGACTGGAACGACTAATTGTGAAGGTTGTTGATAATGCAGATGACACTGAAACTCTTATGACTCCAAGCCCTTACCAGGAAGTACCAACAGACTGGACCAACTTTACCTATGACCTTTCTGACTTCGCCGGTAAGAATGTTAGAATAGAAATTGGATGTGTATCAATGGATGCTTTTGCATTATTTATTGATGATTTTGAGGTTCTTACAAATGAAGGAAAATCTGTTTTCAAAAACAGTTTCGAAAACCAGCCTTCCTTTGTGCCAACTAATCTTAGAAAAGTTCGCCCATAACTTAAATAATGGATAAAATCAAAGACTGCCCCGCGGGGCAGTCTTTTTTTTGCTTTATTTTGTACCCATGGGATCATTTGCATTTCAGGTGCTTCAAGCTTTTCTTATAGCCGGGTTTTGGATTGCCGGGGCTACTTTGCTGGCTGAAAGGCTTGGTAGTAAGGCTGGTGGAGCTATAGCCAACTTGCCCTCAACCATTTTGGTGGCGCTTGTTTATGTCGCTATTGTGCAAACCCCTGCCTATGCTGCCGATGCAGCCCTGGCCGCCCCGCTCGGGATGGCCGTTAATACGCTTTTCCTTTTCCTGTTTGTTGTAATGCTTAAATTTCATTTAATTTGGGCGCTCTTCACTTCGCTTGCCTTTTGGTTTGCAATGGCAGGAACGATTTCCCTTGTAGGAGATATTACAGTGCTTTTTTCACTGAGTTTCTATTTTATTGCCATGGGCAGCGCATTTTATTTGTTGGAATACCGGCTAAAGATACCTTCTGCAGGTAAGCAAAGCCGAACTTTCCGATGGTGGGCTTTATTTGTAAGGGCTGGGTTTGCAGGTACAGTTGTAGCTACTACCGTGGTAATTAGTACCTTTGCCAATAGTTTCTGGACGGGAATTTTTTCTACTTTCCCGGCTGTTATGCTTAGCACCATGACCATTTTAACCATCTCACAAGGAGCTAAATTTGCGCAGGCCGTTGGTAAAACTATGGTTTTGGCCTCGATTAATATTGTAATTTACGCCATTGCAGTTCATTATTTTTATGATGCTATCGGAGTTTTGTGGGGTACAATTATTGCCTTTTTGCTTGCCGTTTTATTTATCGTTCTAATACGTCCTTATTTGTTACGAATGAAATAATGTAATGCTGTTTGTTTGGGTTTTTAATAGGTCAAAATTGTATTTTTGTTGCGAAAACTATTACAGATATGATAGAAGAAGATTTCTTTATGAAAATGGCCCTTCAGGAAGCTCAAATGGCTTTTGATGAAGGCGAAATTCCTGTTGGAGCTGTTATTACATGTAATAATCAGGTTATTTCGAAGGCGCATAATCAAACCGAACAATTAAATGACGTAACCGCACATGCCGAAATGCTTGCCTTTACCGCCGCTTCAGAAGCACTGGGTGCCAAATATCTTACAGATTGTACACTTTATGTTACGCTGGAACCTTGTGTGATGTGTGCGGGCGCTGCCTTTTGGACTCAGATATCGAAACTTGTTTATGCAGCTTTAGATCCCAAAAGAGGTTTTACTAAGCAAGGTAATTTGTTACATCCCAAAACTATTGTTGAACAGGGAGCCTTTGCTTCCGAATCTGAAACCTTATTGAAAAAGTTCTTTGCTGCCAAAAGGTGAGGTTTTTAGCAAAATGTATATAAAGCATCGTTTCGCTCTTGCCCATAGCGTGCATTTGCCAGGGTTGGTCTTTTGGGAAATGGGGTTTTTGGTACGTGTATATTGCATGCATTGGTTTTGCCTTTTTTTGGGTAAAATATTCGACTCCTCCGGAGACTTTTTTTCTTTCGTTGATTCTCTGTGCTACAGCTATTCAAATCCTCCGGATTTGTAAGAAGGCCATTTTTAATTTACTGATGCCGGTGACATCACGTATTTATAGAAACGACGTTGCGTTTGGGCGCCGATTCCGGAAGAATCGCATGTTTTAACCCTAACCTGCCATGTTTAATGTATCAAAAAGAATAATCCCGCTGCAAACCGAGTGGTTTTGCAAGCGGGATTAAAAGAATAGGGACAGGGATAGTTCTTGCTAAATCTAAATTGATATTTGCTTTAACACAAACATCAACATTTTTTCTTGATTCTACCCACTGATTAACAGGGTATTAACACTCCCGGAAAACCGTGAGTAAGCCCCTTGTATCCCTTGTCTACAAAGGCCTGTGGAGGTTATTTAAAATTGTTCTAAATTGTACTTTTGTGCGTTGTTTGAGATTCTGTTAACAACAAATTTTACTTTTACATATCAATTTTCACATGCTTTTTAAACATAATTTTTTCTACAGCGTTTTCTGATAAACCTAAAACTACTTATTATGCGTATTTTTTCTTTCATTGTGCTTATGGCATTAGCTACACTTGGCACTGCACAAAATAAAACCTTACATGATTTTACGGTAACGGATATCTCAGGTGATGAATTCAATTTAGCCAACCTTAAAGGTAAAAAGGTTATGGTGGTAAATACGGCTTCGGAATGTGGCCTTACACCTCAATACGAAGGGCTTGAGGCTTTATATGAAAAATATAAGGATGATAATTTTGTAATTGTTGGGTTCCCGGCCAATAATTTCATGAATCAGGAACCAGGAACAGATAAAGAAATTGCAGCTTTTTGCAAAAAAAACTATGGTGTTACTTTCCCCATGATGTCTAAGATTTCTGTTAAAGGAGATGATCAGCATGAGCTCTATGCCTGGTTGACACAGGAGGAACTGAATGGGATAAAGGATTCAGAAGTGAAATGGAATTTTCAGAAATACCTGATTAATCCGGATGGGACATTAGCCAAAGTGTTTTCACCAAGAACGAAGCCTCAATCTGAGGAAATAATAGCGTGGATAGAGCAAAAATAGGTTAGTTGTGAGCAAGGCCCAAAGTGGCAAGTGATACGTGGGTGGCACCCTTCTCTAATAGTTCTGCTACGCAGGATTCAAGAGTTGCCCCGGTGGTTACCACATCATCTACTACAAGTATATGCTTGTCTTTAATTTTGTGTGTTTCTTCTACGGTGAAAATCGATTTTACATTCTCCCATCGTTCATACCTGCTTTTACGTGTTTGAGTTGCTGTGTGTGTATTTCGGATTAAAATATTTCCACTCCAGGGTTTGTCCATGCCCTCTGAAAGGCCTTTAGCTATCATGGAACTTTGGTTATAACCTCTGATTTGTTCTTTCCTGGGGTGTAGCGGAACGGGCAATATGATGTCTATTTCACTAAAAACCGAATCTTTTATTTCATAACCCATTTCGCGACCCAGCATTATACCAATTTCCGGTAATCTTTTGTATTTAAGTTTATGAATGAGTTTACGATATGGGCTTTCTTTTTCAAAAAAATAAAATGCCGTAGCATACATTACCGGAATACGTCCCCAGAACAACTTTTGAAATTCGTTTTCGGCCCATAAGTGGTAGTTTGTGCGGGGAAGGTTAGCCAAACAGTTGGTACAAATGGCTTCTTCTGTTTTGAATAAACGCTCACCACAAACCTGACAAAGCGTTGGCCATATCAGGTTGAGCAAATCGGCTGTTAAATCTTTAATTTGATATGTTAAATTCTGCATCACCATTGCGGACTAAAAGCATTTGGTATGTGTTTTAATTTATGTTCCTTGCCGTTTATCCAAATTGAAATTACATCGAAGCGGGCCTCTTTATTAATATTGCGGTCGATAATATAGGCATTGGCTGCCTGTAATAAATGTTTTTGCTTTGCCCTGGTAAGCGCCTCTTCAGGTTTTGAGAGTACGCCGGCTGTGCGGGTTTTAACCTCTACAAAAATTATTTCGCGGTTGTTACTTACAATTAAATCGATTTCTTTATTGCGCCAATGCCAGTTGGTTTCCTCTATTTCGTATTTTCTTTTTACGAAAAAGTCTACTGCGAGAGCTTCACCCCACTTTCCTGTGTCTGAATGCTGACTCATAGTTTATAAGTTAAGTTCCACATATTGCCATTATTTGTAATACTTGCCTGAGCACCGCATACCATAGGTTGGTTCTCCGAGAAATGTCCGAAAGGCGCATTAAAGAACAGGGGTACATCTTCCCGGATATGGCTTTCGATGATTTCTTCTGCCTGATAGCCAAAAGAGATTGTATTATCGTTCATGTCGGTCATGCCACCTATAACCAATGCTGAAATTTTATTTAAGATATCACTTAGTTTGAAATTAATCATCATGCGATCAATGTGGTATAAATATTCATCCAGATCCTCGATAAACAATATTCGCTGATCAGGCTCGAAATCGTACCGTGTGCCCCTTAGGCTGTAAAGCATTGAAAGGTTACCTCCGGTAAGGATTCCTTCCGACGGAGCAAGGTGGTTGAGCTTATGTGATGGTAAATTAAGACTGAAACCGGTTTCCCCACACATAATTTTCAGCGCAGCATCAAGTGCCTCTTTACTCTGGTTGTCGCGGATGTTTATCGGCATAATTCCATGCAAACTCATTATGCTCATGCTCGACAGGGTATTGTGCAGGGCAGTAATATCAGAATAGCCCATTATCCATTTTGGATTTTCCCTAAAGTTTGTCCAGTTTATATCGTCTAATAGTCTTGCTGTGCCGTAGCCACCCCGCGCACAAATAATGGCATCTACTTCCGGGTTGTCAATCATGGTTTGCAGGTCGTTTAGTCTAAGCTCATCATTGCCTGCAAATTGATGGTGCCGGGCACCTATTGTAGCACCGTAGATTACGTTAAAACCTTTGGAAATAAGATGTTTTTTTGCCATTTCCAATTCTTTTTGGTCTATGGCTCTTGCGGTTGATAGAATTCCAATTGTGTCTCCTTCCTGAATTGATGCAGGGCGGGTAAAATTAGTAATTGTCATACATTCAGTTTTATAACTTGCTATGTAATCGCTATATTTGTGGGCTGAAAAAGCAAAATATGCGACTTTTACGAAGTTAAGGTTTTTCAGTTATTCTAAAAATATTGAAATAAAAATACATTCCATGGACTACAAACGTTATTTAATTACTTCGGCATTGCCTTATGCTAATGGCCCTGTGCATATTGGGCACCTGGCGGGTGTGTATGTGCCTTCAGATATTTATGTACGCTATTTGCGCCAACAGGGGAAAGATGTAAAGTTTATCTGCGGTTCGGATGAGCATGGCGTTCCTATCACAATAAAAGCACGCAAAGAGGGTATCACTCCACAGGATGTGGTAGACCGTTATCATGAGTTAAATAAGTCATCTTTCGATCGTTTCGGCATATCTTTCGATATTTACAGTCGCACGAGCAGTAAAGTTCATCATGAAACCGCTTCAGCGTTTTTCAAAGAAATGCATGAAAAGGGGGAATTTGTAGAACAGACCTCTGAGCAGTATTTTGATGAGGATGCCGGTCAGTTTTTGGCCGATCGCTATATAAAAGGCACCTGCCCCCACTGCAATTATGAAGAAGCCTACGGCGACCAATGCGAGCAATGCGGAACTTCACTTAGTCCTTTGGAATTGATTAATCCGCACTCTATGCTTACTGGTAACAAACCGGTAATGAAAAAGACAACGCATTGGTATTTGCCGCTCGATAAGTACGAGGGACATCTTCGTAAGTGGATTTTAGAAGAACATAAAGAATGGAAGTCTAATGTGTATGGTCAGTGCAAATCATGGCTCGATGATGGCCTGAAGCCCCGGGCGGTTACTCGCGATTTGGACTGGGGCGTACCTGTGCCAGTAAAAGGCGGAGAAGGAAAAGTTCTCTACGTGTGGTTCGATGCCCCAATAGGATATATTTCTGCTACAAAAGAACTGACTCCTGATTGGGAGAAATATTGGAAAGACGAGCAGACAAAGCTGGTACATTTTATCGGGAAAGATAATATTGTTTTTCATTGTATAATTTTTCCTTCAATGCTCCATCGTTCAGGTAAATATATATTACCAGACAATGTGCCGGCCAATGAGTTTTTGAATTTGGAAGGCAATAAGATTTCGACCAGCCGTAACTGGGCAGTGTGGTTACATGAATACCTTGAAGAGTTTCCCGGTAAAGAAGATGTATTGCGCTATACTTTAACCGCCAATATGCCGGAAACTAAAGACAATGACTTTAGCTGGGCCGATTTTCAGTCGAGGAACAATAATGAGTTAGTAGCCATACTGGGTAACTTTGTGAACCGGGCGCTAGTTTTAACCCACAAGTATTACAATGGCGAGGTGCCTGCACCCGGCGATTATACAGATTTCGACAAAGCGACCATCAAAATATATCATCAGGTAAAAGAAAAGGTTGAGCATGCACTTGATCATTATAAATTCAGGGAGGCCTTGCGGGAAGCAATGAATCTGGCACGCTTAGGTAATAAATACCTGGCTGATACAGAGCCCTGGAAAGTTGTTAAAACTGATGAGGAGCGCACCCGGACTATCATGTATATAAGTTTACAAATATCAGCCGCCTTAAGTGTACTTATGGAACCCTTTATTCCATTCTCTGCTCATAAATTGAATGATATGGTCAATGCATCTGGTTTAAAGTGGCAGGATATAGGAAATATGGATTTATTGAAACCTAAACACAAAATTAATAAGGCCACTTTATTGTTTGAGAAGGTTGACGATAAAATAGTTGATGAACAGCGTCAGAAACTGGAAGATACCAGGAAGCAGAATGAAGCTGAAAAGGCAGAGGTTGAACCTTCGAAGGATGAAGTAACATTTGACGATTTCACGAAAATGGATATCCGTGTGGGAACCATATTGGAAGCAGAGAAGGTTAAAAAGACCAGGAAACTGTTAAAAATGACTGTTGATACCGGCATTGATCAGCGCACTGTTGTATCGGGAATAGCAGAATACTTTACGCCGGAAGATGTTGTAGGTCGACAGGTGAGTATTCTCGTGAATCTTGCCCCCAGAAAAATAAGGGGAATTGAATCCCAGGGTATGATATTAATGGCACAGGATGCCGATGGTACTTTGCGTTTTGTACAACCTTCTGCAGAGGTTAAGAATGGAAGTATGGTAAATTAATAAGTAGTGCTTTATATAAAAAAGCCCCGATAGCTTTTAATGTTATCGGGGCTTTTTGGTTATCATGAAAAGAATTATTCGATAATTATTTTTTGAACAGCTTTACTTTCACCGTGTGTAAGTTCGATAAAGTAAACACCTGAGGTTAGTTCTTTGACATCAATTACACCTTGACTATCAACGGTCATTTCCTTCAGTATTTTTCCGCTTTCAGTATAAAGTTTTAGTTCGTATGTGCCGTTAATATCTATGTAAATATTGTCTGATGCGGGATTTGGGTAAATTTCAAAATCTTTTGCATCTATGTTGGTAAGACCAACGGCATTCATTGTAATATTTACTGCTGTTGCACCATTTACCGTAAAAGATTCACCTGTAATTGAATCATAACCATCTGCAGTTACGGCGTAATTGTAACTACCTTCTGGTAAGGTTGTTGAGGCATCGCCTGTGCTGTTTGTAGTCAGGGTTGTATCGCCTTCAATAGCAATTTCTGCATTTTCTATGGTATTCCCGGTACTGCTGTTACTTACATTAAAATCGACAGTGTAAATAGCTTGTGTCATTGTAAGTTCTACAATATTGGTACTACTGATCAGGACTGTATCATTAAACTCTTCATATCCTGCGGCAGTGATAGTAATTGGGTAATAACCACTAAACAATTCAGTTGTCACCAATCCTCCGATATTAGTAAGAAGCGGGTCAAACCCTTCAATGTTAATCATGGCATAAGGTACATGGTCATCATTCTCGTTAATAACGTGAAAAGTTACATCGTTTTTAAATGTAATCGGGGTTTCCCAAAGGCCACGTCCATAAGTTGCTGCTCTGAGCATACTGTTTTCAGGTGTGGTTTCATCATAATATATTTCCAGTTCATCAACCTGTACATTTGGGAGGTTGCTGTCGAACGGTTCCCATGCATTGGAGTCCACCTTAATGTAGACACCTATTTCAGAACTTAAATAAAGAATTTGGGGGGCGGGGTCAGCACTTAATTTGTTTTCAACAATGCTTGTGGCAGGGATTGATGGAAGACCTGCAGAAATATCTGTCCAGTTAGTGCCACCATTGGTTGATTCGAAGACTTTTACGCTGTTGTAACCACCTACGGTAACCCAGAGTTTATTGGGGTCGTCATTCGATACTGTGATGTATGTAATGCTGTTGGAAATTCCCTGAGAAATATTATCCCATGTTGCACCACCATCTGTTGTTCTCCACATACTGTACTGGTCTGCTGCATAAATGTAATCGGAGTTTGAAGGTGCAACGGCTAATGAACGTAGTTTGTTGCTTGAGTTCATTGTAGAAATCTGTGTCCAGCTGTTACCCTGGTTTGTGGTTTTCCAAACATTTGCATAACCAGCATAAAGTGTGTTGTGATTGTTATGGTCCATGACATAAGGGGACACCCAGGCTCCTTGCTGAGCTCCGGCAGGGGTTATATCAGTGCTGTAGCCCCAGTGGTTTGTTGTACGCCTTATAGCGCCATAATAAACAGTGTTGTATTGTGTGTTTTTGTCAGTATAATCGATAATACATTCCATACCATCGCCACCTCGTACATCGGCCCAGAATCCATCGTAAGTAAGTTTAGATCCATTATCCTGCAAGCCAAGTATTACTTCGTCGCTATTGGTTTGAGAGACTCCCAGCCTGTAGATCTGGCTGATTGTCATTCCATTGGTTTTGTCGTTATAAGAACCACTACTGCCATCGGTTGATGAGATATACACTCCACCATCATTACATTCGAATAGGTCTCCGTTATCTCTGTATTTCAACATATGCTTGTCAGCATGTACAGCCTGAGCTCCGTAACTACCTGTCCAGTGGTTAACCATGTTCCAGGTTGTGCCACCATCTGTTGTCCTCCAGGTGTTTACACCTCCTATAAGCGCTACATCAGCGTCTAATGGAGATACAGCAATGGCAAGGTCGTACCAGCCTTGTCCACCATCATCGGTTCCGGCATCCCAACCCAGGTAATTTTTACCATATGCACTTCCGTCAACTAGTTCGGTAAAAGTAGCACCTCCATCAATAGATTTTTGGATAGAATAAAGGCCACCTGAACCATTTGCTGAGATTGAATAAATAACCTCCGGGTTGGCGGGTGTTACAGCTATTTCTGTGCGACTTGCCGAGAGGCTTAGTATAGTTGACCATGTTACGCCTCCGTCGACAGATGACATTATTTGACCGTTTTGTTTAGCGCCATAGAGCGTGTTAAAATCACCCGGTTTGTATTCCATGTCTATAAAATAGGCATAAGCATACAGGTTTTCATCCCATGTTGCACCGCCGTCGGTAGTTTTGTAAACACCATTGCTTGTTGAGGCAATTATGGTTTGCGGGTCATTAGGGTCTTGCAGTAAACGTGACACCATTTTTCCCTCGGCAATATTATAAGAAATGCCTGTAGTATTCCATGTTTCACCTGCATCGGTGCTTTTTAAAACGCCAATACTGTTGTTATCCCAACCGTCCCGATCGCCTGTTGCGATGTAAATTGTTTGAGAGGTTTCGTAATCGCTTGATATTAGTACATCACTTATGCCAAGTACTGGGTTTTCGTCAGTAAGACAGTTCCATGATGTGCCATTATTTTCAGTATACCAAAGACCTCCGGAAGGAGCTGCTATCCAATATTTGTCATTGTCAGTAGGGTGGAAGGCTATGGTGTTTATTCTCCCTACACCGGCATAACCGCCAGCAGAGGAGTGTGGCCCCATACTTTGCCAATTGTCGTTGTAACTTTTGGATGTTGGGTTTTTACTTTCCCATTGTTTATAAATTTTCAATGGGTTTACATTTGGGAATTTTCCTGTTTTTTGGTCTACTCTTGGTTCCCAATACCATTCCCATCTTTTAAAATGTTTCCATCCGGGAGCTTTTTGCTTTACACCACTGCTGTTTATGATGTAACCATCTTTTACGTTGTATGGTTCCCAGTATGCTTCAAATGCTTTTTGGTAGTCAGAAAGGGTAAGCTCACCTTTTGATTTGTCAGCGGGGAGGTTCTGGGTCCATGGCTGGGCTGAAAGAACAGTCGCCATAATAAGACCCATGAGTAACAAACTAATACGTTTCATAATTAATAAAAATTTAAGTGATTTTTTCTTGTGCGATATGATTTATTAACGGGTTTTAAATGTCTAAGCTATTAGAAAAACGCATAATATCAAAAAAAAGTTACAAATTACTTCTTTTTTTGTATTTCTTTATATGTTTCAATTCCAAAAGATTAAATGGATTGACAGGCAAGCCATGTACTTCATTTTGTACAAACCTTACAACCTTATCGTAGTACAAAGGGACTACAGGGCTGAAAGATAAAATTCGTTTTTCCATTTTGTAATAATATTTATCCCTTATTCTTTGATCTTTAGTTTTGAGTGACTTTATATAAAAGCGATCTGCAATGGTATCCTGAAAGCGGGTGTAATTTGGCCCTTTTGGACTTTTGTTTTCGCTGTAAAACAGCGCGAGGTAGTTTTCAGGATCCGGATAATCAGCAATCCAGCTGGCTCGAAAAAAAGGCGCTTTTCCTTTAGAAATCATATTTCTGAATGATGCCCCTGTTCCCAAAGATATATCAATTTTGATACCAATCCGTGCTGCTTTGTGTTGGATGTATTCGCAAATATCAACATAATCGCTTGTTGTCAATAATTCGATTGTTTTTGGGTAACCATTTGTATATCCGGCTTTTTTTAGCATGGTTCGGGCCAATTCAGGATTGTAATAATACCCTTTCACTTGCTCTGGATAATTTGTGGTAAGTGCAGGTGGTACCATACCATTGTGGGCCGGATAGGCCATGTTGTTTCTCAAATATGTGACCATTTCGTTTCGATCGAAACAATAGTTTATGGCCTGCCTTACAACTTTAGGTACTACCTGGCCTGTTGTTGAATCAAGGTTGAAGCCTAAGTATTCAGTATTAAGATAATGTCCGGTTTGGAGGTAAATTTTATCCTTGTGTTTTTCTCTCAGTTGCCCATCTCTGGTTAGTAATGCATCTTTGTATTGGGCATTTATGCCGGATATAAAGTCCAGATTACCAAGCATAAACTCCATAAATTCACTTTGCTTGTCAGTAATAAAACTAATAACCACCGATTGCAGGTAAGGTAACTGGTTTCCTGAAGAGTCTTTTTGGTAATAGTCCGGGTTTTTTCTGAGTAAGATTGCCTGCCCCTGACGCCATTTGTGCAACTGGAAAGGACCGGTACCAACAGGGTGCTGTCCAAAAGCATTGCCGTAGTGTTGAGTTATTTCCTCGGGAACTACCGCACAGTATTTCATTCCCAACAAGCCGAGAAAAGGAGGAAACGGTCGGTTTAGTTTTATTTGCAGGGTAGAGTCATTTAATGCTTTGCACCCGTTTTGTCCAAAAGAATTATCCAGGTCTGTAAACACCCAGGCTCCCGGGCTGGAGAGGGCAGGGTCCATAATTCGGTTAAAACTATACACGAAATCCTGTGCCTTGACTTTTCTGCTTTCTTCATTGTTGAAAAGCCTGTGTTGATGGAATTTTACATTATTTCGCAAGTTGAAAGTATAAAGCAGTCCATCAGGAGATATTTTCCAGCTTTTTGCAATAGCGGGTCTAATGTTTAGTAAAGAGTCATATTGCACCAGGCCATCGAAAATCTGATGTACGGGCCAAATAATGGTTTGGCTTCGCGCATAGGCCGGATCGAGGGTGCTGATGCCCTTAGATTCATTGTATCTGAAGGTTTTTGTAGCATTTTCCTGATGTGAATTGCAGCCCACTGAAAGCAGTGTACTAAGGATTATTATGACTAAAATGTTAAATTTTCCGGGCATTAGATAGGGTTAATGTTATTGAAAAAGCCTAATTTCGTTACAAAACTATAAATATCTGTTTAAATCATGGTGGAAATACTAAAATACATACTGCCAGCACTTGTGGTTTTTGCGGCAGTTTATCTGGTATTGCATTATCACTTAAAGCAACAGCGGGAAAAAGCAAAAGTAGAAGTGATGTTGAATAACCGTAAAGCAATTATTCCCCTTAAGTTACAGGCTTATGAGCGTCTGATTCTTTTTTTAGAGAGAATTTCGCCCGAGGCTTTAATTATGCGTATTCAGCGGCCTAACTTAAGTGTTTTTGAATTGCAATCGAAGATGCTGCAAACCATTAGAACAGAATTTGATCATAACCTGACGCAGCAACTTTATGTTTCTAATGATGCCTGGAAATATGTGCGCAATGCCCGTGAGAATGTGGTAAAGCTAATCAATAGCAGTGCAGAACAGCATGACCCCAAAAAGCCAGCCATGCATTTGAGCAGAACTATTTTGGAAGAAAGCACCGGAAGCAACGATCCCACAAAGAAAGCAATTGGATTTCTGAAAAGTGAAGGGCAGGTTATTTTAAAATCATAAATATTATGGCCTACTCGGGTCCATTAATACGTAGAATCACCCGTTTTTGCTAATCACAACAGTTACAGATCTTTTTTTTAAAAGTTATGTTGTAATTTGCAAGTTCTTATGGGAATTAAGGGCCTGTTTTTAATAATCATTCTAATGTTTTTCGCTGATCATTTATCCGGTCAGACGATGTGGAATACCCTTTTCCCTAATGGTGAATCAGAAAAATTGGAAATTGCTTACCAGAAGATTACCAGCGATACGAATAGTAATATTCCTTTTGAACAATTAAAAGATCACGTAAAAATACTTAATGACTATGCTTTATTGCATTTCCCGGAACTAAATGATGAGTTTCAGAAAAAAATAATCAATCATCTCGCCAGCACAGATTCAATGGAGTTGTACAACAAGCCAGCGTCATATTCATGGTGGCAATCGAAATTTTTACATCTTAGTGAGGTTATGCCGGTTTTTGTGATTCAACAGCAGATGGGTAAATTCAGCAAGCCAAACGATACGCTGGAAATTAAGGTGCCAGGTACGGATAAAGTTATTTCTGTTATTGTCAATAATAAAATTATAGAAGGTTATTTGCTTTCGCAGCATTCTGATAATTTGATATCCGAACAAGATCTTAGACATTTGTATACCAACGATGTATATGATTTAATTGCTTTTTACAGAACAGGTAAATTGCCTGCTAAAGGATTAAAACCGGATGATTTGTCTGAAGGAGATGGCCTGCCAGATGTCAAACATGAGCCTGATGCAACGGCATCAATAAGCAATGAAGATGAATCATCGGCCAATAAACAAGTAAAAGATGGTACGGCTAACAGACAGGAGGCTATTGAGGATGATTTACCTCCTGCAGATTTGTCAAAAGGAATCGCTTATCGCATACAGATTGCGGCCGCCCATAATCCATTATCAGAAAAAGAGCTAAATGGAAGATACCAGGGAAACAGAAGTAAAAAGCATTTTCGTGAAAATGGCTGGATAAAATACTATGTAGCGGAACTTCCCACGCTCGATAAAGCAAGAAAAATTGTTCAGGAAGAAGGTATGCCCAGAGATGCTTTTATTATGGCTTATAAGAATGGGCAAAAAGCACCTGAATATTTGAGAAATACTTTTGGCAGAAGATCTAGAAATTTTAAAGATTTAGCCCCTTTGACTTATGATACCAAAATTTGGGTAGTGCAAATTGCAGCCGATCAAAAACCGTTATCATTAGCGGATATCAATAATAAATATGGCGGTAATAAACCTGTTTATTACATAAACGAAGGCGCGTGGCACCGATATTCTATCGGAGCTTTTGACAGCTTCAGTGCTGCCGATGATTTAAGGCAAACCTGTGGAGTGCCCGATGCATTTATCGCCGCATATTTAAACGGTCATCGGCTCGATTCATGGAGTGTTAACCAAAAAAAGCTGTCGGGGGAGCCAATAAAATATATCGTGCAGGTGGCAGCATCATTTAAAAAGTTACCTGACGAAGAACTTAAAAATCGTTATGCAGGCGATAGTGCTGTTATGCATTTTCAGGAAAATGGCTATCATAAATATGCCATAGGCCACTACGATACTTTTAAGGAGGCGCTGAAAGCCAGGGAGGAATCAGGGGTGCCCGATGCTTTTATTAAAGCCTATCAAGGCGCTAAAAAGGTGAGTCTATTTAAAGCGAAAAATATTACAGATAAAAACTAAAAATCCAGGATATGAAAAAATTAATTTTCTTACAGGCTTTAGTCGTCATTGTACTGCTAAGTTCATGTATTAATCAAAAGAAAATATGGTTAATGCAGGATCAGGAGCCACCAATACAAACAGAATTTACCAACCCTCGACAGAAGGCTTATAAAGTGAAACCAGGCGATAGGTTGTTTATTAAAGTTTATAGCAGCGATAAGCAAACAAGTAAGTTTTTTCAAACAGACTTGCCCAATTTTATGAATAGTACTTATCAGTATTTGAACAGTTACCCGGTAGATACTGAGGGGTATCTTAATTTTTCATTTATTGAGAAAATAGAAGTTGAAGGGCTTTCTGTAAGAGAAGTCGAAAAAGTGCTGCAGGAAACATTGAATGAATACTTCAAAGATGTTACCGTTGTTGTGAAATTGGTGAATTTTCAGGTGACTGTGCTCGGGGAAGTGAAAAACGAAGGGAAATACACCATCAATGAAGAACGGATAAACCTGTTGCAGTCAATTGCGCTCGCAGGCGGTGTTAAAGAGTTTGGCGACCGTGAAAATGTTTCTTTGATACGGCACTCTAAAGATGGATCGAATGTGCATTATCTGGACCTGACCGATAAAAGTATTTTGGAATCTGATTATTACCACATACAACCCGGTGATGTTATTTATGTAAAGTCGTTAAAGACTAAGTCATTTGCCTACGAGACATTCCCCTATTCAGTTTTGTTGTCTTCAATGGCCGTTATAGTATCAATGATTTCAATTTTAAGATAAATATCAGTCTCAAAATGTTTAAAATGCCATTTGGTAATTCGTGATAATGGAGCAGAATCCGGCACAAATACTGGAATCGGAGTCGATAAATATACGTAAGCTGCTGCTTAAGACGCTTAGCTATTGGCCATGGTTTGTGTTGTCGTTGGTTATAGCAGGTGTGGTTGCATTGTTGTGGATAAAAAGTAGCCAGACCACATATGTGAGTTATGCTACACTACTCATACAAAAAGATGATCAATCAGCTGCTCTGGATAATCTTCTATTTAGTCAAACTCCTAAGCGTAATATTGCCAATGAAGCAGGTATTATAAAATCGGTGCATATTAAACGCAAGGCGCTGAATTATATTCCGGCAGGCATTTCTTATTATAATGAGCAACGCTTAAAAACAAAAGAACTTTATTCCAATCCTCCTTTATACGCCGATGTTGATTCTTTGCATATTCAACCTTTCAATGTGCCGGTATATGTGCGTTTAACAGAAAATAACCAAATCCGTTTGCAAATTGAAGGTGAAAATGTTGTTTTTAAAAAGCCCGGGAAAAGTAAAATTCAAACGCGTGCTAATTATTCTGTCGATACCATTATTAATCCTGGAGAATGGTTGGTGACAGAACAAATGGCATTTAAAGTCGATTCCATAGATTTGGCCAGGATCAACGAAGGTACATGTTATTTTGTGTTGAATACTGTGGCCCGGCAAATTGGGTTTTATAGTGCCCTGGAGATTTCAATGAATAAGGAGTCTGCTTTACTGGACCTTTCGATCGAATCCGGAGATCCCCAAAAATCTATTGATTTGCTGAATGCATTAATCAATGCTTACTTTGATTCTGAGATGCAACAAAAACTGGATCAGCGGGATGAGACCATTGGTTTTATCGATCAATTAATAATTGAGGTTTCTGATACCCTGGCCACCTATCAAAATCAGCTGACTAATTTTCAAACCGAGAATCTCACACTGGGTATTGAAGCAAAAAGCGAGGACCTGTATAATAAATATAGCGATTTGCAAAGTAAGCTTTCCCGGCTTTCATTGCAACAACGGTATTATAAGTACGTGGGCAATTTGCTTGAACAGGATAAGACTTTAAGCGACCTTATATCTCCTGCCACGCTGGGTATTAATGAGCCTATAATAAATGACTTGGTACAGCAGCTAATCGAACTTTATAGTCAGAAGAGTGAGTATGCATACAATACCAGAAAAGATAACCCTTACATCAGTGTAATTGACGAAAAGATTGCCAATCTCCAAACGTCGTTGTTGGTAAATATTAATAATAACCTGAAGGCCCTCCAATTGTCGAGAGATGAGCATGAGGATCAATTGCAGAAAATTGAAAAGAAACTGAGCAAGCTTCCGGTCACGAATAAAAAACTTAAAACTTACGAGCGTAAATTTAACGTGATAGACAATCTTTATACTTTTCTGCTTAAAAAACGTTCTGAAGCTCGTATTGAGCGTTCCAGCACACGACCAGCCAATGAGGTTATTCAATACGCCACTTCACTTACTACAACACCTCAGAGACGTAGTCCTGCTCAGGTCTTTATTATTGCAATGATGCTTGGATTGGTTGTACCTTTTGGGTTTTTTCAACTAAAATCAATGGTATTCAATAAGGTAGAAGATGAGGACCAAATTCGCGCTGCTACCGACCTTCCATTAGTGGGCAATGTGCTTCACGTGAATAAAAAGAATAAGGATGTTTTTACAGATCCGGTTTCTAACGAGGCGGAATCATTCAGAACTTTGCGTACAAACCTTGGTTTTTTTGCCTCACGCCAACCGGTAAAGGTTATATTGGTAACATCTTCTAAAAAAGGAGAAGGAAAAAGTTTTGTGGCACATAATATGGCCAGGTCTTACGCCTACAATAAAAAGCGTACACTGCTTCTGAATTTTGACTTGCGTAAATCTCATTCTAATGAGCAAGGGCTTTCAAATTATTTGAGTAATCAGGCTTCATTGAGCGATATTCTGCAAAAGAACGAGGAATATTTTCATTATATCGCATGCGGCCCAACACCGCCGAATGCCGGTGAGTTAATTACAAGCCCGCTAATAAGCCAGCTTTTTCAGCAACTCAGAGCAGATTACGATTTTATAGTGATTGATAGTCCCCCACTATTGCCGATATCTGATGCCTCAATTTTATCTGATTTTTCGGATTTGCAACTTTTTGTGGTGCGGCTGAACTACACTCCATTAGAAATGTTTAAGCAAACTATTCGCAAACAAAATTTTCAGAATTTAAAACGTCCTTTGATTCTCATCAACGATATTGAACCCCGAAACACCTACTATTCCTATCAATATTATCAGAAGGGTTATTAGGCCTGCGAAGTGTTTATTTGTTCAGGCTTTCAGAAATTTTTTCAATGGTTGTTTCCGATTTGCATAAAGGGCAAAATATATGTGCATCATACACATTAAAAGAAACCTGGCAATTGGAGCAAAAAAACCAGGATTCATGTACTTCTACGTTGCCGCCTTCTATCTTGATGTGCGCATCTCTAACAAGCGCTCTCGCCATTTTTTTACGAGCAGCATCATAAATTCTCGTGAGGGTAGGGCGGGAGACGTTCATTATGCCAGCAACCTCCGCTTGTTTCAGATTCTCGTAATCGAGTAGTTTAATCGCCTCAAATTCGTCGAAACTTAAAGTAATTGTGTCAGAAGCATTTTTGTTTACCGATTTCCAGCCTCTTCCTTTAGGTGGTAAAAATACGGTTCTTTTTCTGGTTCTTCGTGGCATTGTGGCGTGTAGGTTGAACAGACTTTAATGTTAAAGTTAGCTTTTGATATTGAGGTATTTTCCGGTGTGTTTAATGATATTGTTCAGAAAAAGAATATTCATTTCAAAGCCATTTTCATCGTAATACATCGTAATAAAGCTTTCTCCTTCCTGAATAGACCATATTCTTTTCCATTTTTTTTGTTCAAACAGGGTTTGGTCATTTTCGTTCCAAAGTCCGGTTCCAAAGTCATCATTCCCATGTAATTCTACAATGTGCTCTACAAGATGGGCTACTTTTTTGGCAGTAGCTTGTAATTCTGCAGAAAAGAGCCTCACATTGATGGGATTACTTCCGGTAAAATTGTTTTTGTCGAAGAAAACTTTGAATTGTACAGTATCGAGCAAGTCTAATTCATTCCACGGAAGCTTTCGCTCATATACAATCATGAACATAGCTTCTGTGTCGTAACTCTCCACTTCTTTGTACTCACCGTAAAAAAATGTGGTGAGGTCGTAGGTGAAAAGGTCGAGAATGCTTTTTTCTTTTTTGCTTGTCTCGAAAAAGTGCATATTTAAAATGCTTCTGTATTATTACAAAATTAAAATTTTTTTGCAAAAACCCTAAATCAGTAGTGGTTTATTAACGGCCAGTTAACAAGATTTGTGCTCTTTTTAAGTAAGATAAATCAAAAGGTCAAGAATAGATAATCTGTCAAATAGTTAATTAATTGAATCAATAGGCAGGGAACGATTTAGTTTGGCCTGGTAGCCACTACACCTTTTGCTTTCCATCGGCCAGACAGGTAATAGGCCAATACAATGGCTAATCCAACGGCCCAGCCAATGGGGTTGGCCCACCATATTCCTTCATAACCAATTTCGCCGGACAACCACCAGGCAATGGGTAGTCTCACTGCCCAAAGTGAAAGTAATGAGGAAATCATGGTGATGATTGTTGCACCTGCTCCTCTTAAAACCCCAATTGTGCTGAACATAACTGAGAATATGATATAGAAAGAACCTACTATAAGCAAATATTCGGAACCAATAGCTATCACTGAGGTGTCTTTGGTAAAGAGGCTCATTAACTGGCTGCCGAAAAGCACTACCACTATGCTCACTATTACGCTTATGATGGCTGACATCACGAGTGTCGATAGATAGCCTTTACGCACTCTTTCTATTTTACCTGCTCCCAGGTTCTGCCCTACAAACATGGACAGGGCCGATCCAAAATTCATGGCAGGTAGTGTGGCGAGTGAGTTTAGCCGCATGCCAACACTATAAGCGGCAATTACATTGGTGCCAAATTGGTTCACAATACCCATTAGGGCCGTCATGCCAATGGCTATAAACGATTGCTGGAAAGAGGTTGGCAGACCTATGCGTAAGCTTTTCTTAAAGATATCTTTATCGAAAACCATTCCTTTAAAAGAAAACCGGATGAGTTCGTGCGTTCTGTTTAGGTAAATTATTGCGGTTATAAAAGCTCCACCCTGAGAAATTACTGTAGCAAGTGCAGCGCCTGCAATACCCATATTGAAAACCAAAATAAATAGTAAGTCGAGCAACACGTTAAATATCGTGGCTATCATTAAAAAATACAGTGGTGTTTTACTATCTCCCAGTCCTCTTAATATGCTACTCGTAGTTTGAAACCCAAAAAACACAAATGAACCCCCAATATAAATACTGAAATAGACCATGGCTTGTGGCAACAAATCTTCAGGTAGTTGCAGCAAACCAAATATTTCTTCTCCGAAAATCAGTCCTAAGGTTGTAATAATAATGGAGACAAAAAACATGAAAATAAATGTGGTATCAATTGCCCTGACGACCTTGTCATACTCTTTTCCGCCAAAAAATTGTGATATTACAATGGTGGCTCCTGAACCAATACCAATTACAAATGAAATTAAAGTAAAAATTACCGGGAAAGAAGCGCCAACAGCTGCCAGGGCCTCTTTGTTAATGAAGTTTCCAACGATGATGCTGTCAATAATGTTGTAGAACTGTTGAAATAAATTACCGATTAGCATGGGCAATGCAAACCGGAATATTTGATTTCGTTCACTACCGCTGGTCAGATCTCTCATTTGTCCATTTTCTCCTTACCAATACTTCTGAACTATTACAATTTATATTGGTATAAGTTGAATTTGTATGTCAATTATTTTGTGAATGGGGTGGTTGAATCCATGTCATGCCTGGTGCATATTTTAATTATGTTGACAAAGATGACAATAAAAAACTGTCTGAAACAATTTTCCAAATAAAATGCTTCAGACAGTTAATGTGTTCTTTCGCAATTATAAGCTCCAGTATATAAATTGCTTTTCGTCTACTTTATTTTTAAAGACTCCCTTAACATCAACGAAAATAGATTCTTTTGTGCCAAGCTTAGAGAAATCTTTCATGTCCATTTTTTTATACGATTCATGCTGTACGGCCATACAAACAACATCATAAGGTGCTTCAGCTTTGTTTTTCAGGTCAATATCGTATTCATCCTTAACTTCTTTGGGGTCGGCCATCTCATCAATTACGTCGACTTTTACACCAAAGCTTTCAAATTCTTTTACAAGATCTACTACTTTGGAGTTACGAATATCTGCCACATCTTCTTTAAATGTAATACCCATGATGAGCACACGGCTGCCTTTTACGTTTTTATCCTGGCCCACTAATTTTTTAACCACTTCCTTTACTACATAAGCACCCATTCCATCGTTGATGGAGCGGCCACTGTCAATCATTCTTGGATGATACCCCATTTCTTTAGCTTTGTATAGCAAATAGTAAGGGTCTACGCCTATGCAATGGCCTCCTACCAGGCCGGGGAAAAAGTTCAGGAAATTCCATTTGGTGCCGGAAGCTTCAAGCACATCAAAGGTGTTGATATCCATTTTATTGAATACCATCGATAGTTCATTCATTAAGGCAATGTTTACGTCGCGCTGGGTGTTTTCGATGATTTTTGCTGCTTCAGCAACTTTAATGGTAGGTGCGCGATGGATACCTGCTGTGATTACCATCTCGTAGGTTTTGGCAATATTTTCCAGTGCTTCGGCATCATTGCCAGATACTACTTTTTTAATTGTGGTTAATGTGTGTTTTTTATCACCGGGGTTAATACGTTCGGGTGAAAATCCCACCTTAAAGTCTTTGCTGAATGAGAGACCGGAATGTTCTTCCAGTACAGGTATGCATTCTTCTTCTGTACAACCCGGGTAAACGGTAGATTCAAATACTACGTAATCTCCTTTTTTCAGGACTTCACCAACAGTTTTTGATGCTGCCAGAAGTGGTTTCAAATCCGGCAAATGATGATCATCAATAGGTGTTGGTACAGCCACGATATGAAAATGAGCTTCTTTTAAATCTTGCGGATCGGCAGTGAATTCTATATCACAATCTTTAAATGCTTCTGAAGGCAGTTCTCTACTGGGATCAATGCCTTTTTTCATTAACTCAACCCGCTCGGGTTTTATGTCAAACCCAATTACTTTTGCTTTTTTCGCAAACTCCAGTGCAATGGGCAGTCCTACATAGCCAAGCCCAATGACTGAAATATTTTTTTCCCCTTTAGTTATATCTTCGTACATATGATTTTAATTTTGGTCTAAAATTGCCGCTATTTTTATTCTTCAACAAATAAAATTGACTAACCAATTTGTTTTATTGATGATTAAATGTCTATTTTTTCAAGAATGGGTGAAAATCATCTTTTAACCCGCTGATTTTCGCATTTCTGATATCGTGTACAATTTCTATGGATGTTCTGGCATCTTTGGGGCCATAACCATTTCCGGCAAGAATTTCTTCGTAACTTTTAGTATGCAAGTCAGTAAAACCTCCGCTGAATTCTATTTCTTCACCGTCAACTGTAATTGAACGGTAGGTGCGTTGACCTTTTTCTCTGATTTCTTTGGGTACATTTTCATAATCAACACTTAAAAACCAACGTACGCGGGCTTTTTTAAGTACCAACATGCCGGCGGCATCTGTATCTGTAAGCCTATGTGTGATGTTTTGTTCTACATCACCAAAGATCCATGTGAGCATATCGAAAAAATGGATGCCAATGTTGGTGGCAATACCGCCCGACTTTAAGGGGTCGCCTTTCCATGAGAAATGGTACCATTTACCACGGCTTGTTATATAGGTAAGATCTATATCGTGAATTTTCTCAGGTTGTTTTTCTATTTTCTTCTTGAGTTCCAGAATAGCCGGGTGATAACGAAGTTGTAATATGTTGTAAATATTACGTCCGCTCTCTTGTTCCAGTTCCATTAGCCCCTCCACGTTCCAGGGATTTAAAACCAACGGTTTCTCACAAATGGCATTGGCTCCTTGCCTGATGGCAAACCGGATATGGGAATCGTGTAGGTAATTGGGTGAGCATATTGACACATAATCAAGTGGAGAACGATGTCTCCTAAGTTTGTCTACATGGCGATCGAAACGCTCAAATTCTGTAAAAAAATCAGCTTCAGGGAAGTATGAATCCATTATTCCCACGCTGTCAAAATTGTCAAGTGCTGCCACCACTTCATTTCCTGTTTCTTTTACAGCTTTCAGGTGGCGAACTGCTATATATCCGGCTACGCCGATTATTCCGAATGTTTTCATTTATTAAATTTTTATTTTACGCTCTTTTATTTGTTTTTGGGACAATTAAAAAATGGTAAATTATTTTAGTTATTTTTTTTATCCAGGTAGTCAATTATTTTTTTGATCCTCGCAATATGAGGTCTCTCGTAAATGAGTCCATCAATGGTTACTACTGAAAAATCTTTGAGTTTTTCAAGGTCATATTTTTCATTGATGGCAATGGCATGGTTTATTTCCGATTGATTGAAGTATTCGATTTCATGCATTACTTTTAATTGGGCTGGATGCACAATAATTTTCGCATCATATCCCATTTGAAAGCCCTGATGGCATTCTTTCTTAAAAAGATCGCGGTCTTTTAGCACCATGGATGCCATATCAATGGCTTCGATATTGCAGGCTTTGGCAACGTTTAGCAGATAATGTCGTGCCCAACTGATGTTTTCAAGTGAATAGGACATCCCAAGATTTGCGGCATAGTCCTGTGCTCCGAGGCAAAGTCCTTTGAAGGGATATTTTCCTGAAAGCGCCATATCTTTAACATGCATGAGTGCTGAAGGTGATTCAACGAGGTAGTACCATTCAAGTTCAGGTATGTCATAATAATTGAAAATGTTCAGCAGCTCATCAAGCATTTGCTTGGTGTCGGCTTTAGGGATATAAAATCTTCTAAATCCCATATCAATTAAGCGCTCCAGTGTTTTGTTCCTGAGTTTACCCGACGAAGAAAACAAGCGGGGCCTTACAATATATTGCTCGGGGCCTTCAATATTTTCAAGGTTCTCGAATGCAGATTCAATTTCATTTTCTGCAATAGCATCCTCGAGGTCAAATACAAATTCGTCTGCCTCTATTTCGGGCATTTTGTCAATAAACTTCTTTTTTGTTGCAGGAATGAAGAAATATGATTTAAGCATATCAATTTTCTTTTTTTACTTGTCCATTTTCAAGTATATAAAAATCTTTACTTTCCGGGCACTGGGCGCGGTTATGTTCGTCAAAATGAAGTCTGTGACCGTATTCGCTCATCCACCCGATTTGTTTTGAGGGATTACCCACTACAAGGGCATAATCCGGTATTGCTTTGGTTACTACTGCTCCGGCTCCTATAAATGCGTATCTTCCAATATCGTTACCACAAACAATTGTGGCATTGGCCCCAATAGTAGCACCTTTGCGAACCGTTGTTTTGGCATACTGATCTCTTCTTGGTACTGCGCTTCGTGGGTTTATTACATTGGTGAAAACCATGCTGGGCCCAAGGAAAACGTCATCTTCACAAATTACGCCGGTGTATATTGAGATGTTGTTTTGCACCTTTACATTATTCCCAAGCACTACATCAGGAGATACGACCACATTTTGTCCAAGGTTGCAATTTTTTCCTATCCGGCTGTTTTTCATGATGTGGCTAAAGTGCCATATTTTTGTGCCCTCGCCAATTTCGCAAGGTTCATCCTTAACCGCTGTTTCATGAATGAAAAAATCGTTCTTATTCATGGAAGTATGATTTTATAGTGTTACAAATGTGGGTGAGCTGTGGTTTTGTTAATTCCGTATGCATGGGCAATGACAATACCCGCTCAGCCAATTCTTCCGATACGGGAAAGGGCCGGTCATCGGTCCATTTCTTAAACGCCGCCTGTTTGTGGAGGGGTATGGGATAGTAAATCATTGACGGGATATCGTGTTTTTTTAAAAATTCCTGCAATTTTTTGTTTTCCCCTTTGGGTACTTTAATGGTGTATTGGTGGTAGGTGTGTGAGGAGGCATCTCTTTTGGCCGGGATCGCAATTTCAGGGATGTTTTCAAGGTGGTGATCGTAAAAAATGGCAGCGGCCTGGCGTCTGCGATTAAAATCGTCGAGGTTTTTAAGTTTTACGTTTAAAATGGCAGCTTGCATCGCATCCAGGCGGCTGTTTACACCAATACGGTCGTGGTGATATTTTACCGTACTGCCATGATTTGTGATGCTTTTTGCTGTGGCTGCAAGATCATCGTCATTTGTGTAGAGGGCGCCACCGTCTCCGTAACAGCCCAGATTTTTGGACGGAAAGAAAGAGGTGCAGCCAAAGTCACCTAAGGTTCCGGCCTTGCTGGGTTTGTCTTTTATGTAGTAGTCAGAACCTATCGCCTGAGCACTATCTTCAATAACCTTCAGGTTATGTCTGCGGGCAATTTCCATAATGGAAGCCATATTTGCACACTGTCCAAAAAGGTGTACGGGTACAATCGCCTTTGTTTTTTCTGTAATGAGCGATTCCAGCTGATTGATATCAATGGTGAAATCTTCTATGTTTACATCGGCAAGAACGGGTTTGGCGCCGAGAAGTGCTACAACCTCAACGGTGGCAATAAATGTAAAGTCAGGTGTAATGACTTCATCACCTGGTTCTATTCCTGCACTCATCAAGGCTATCTGAAGCGCATCGGTGCCATTGGCACAGGGGATCACGTGTTTTACACCAAGGTAATCTGCCAGATTTGCTGCAAAAGTTTTTACCTCCGGGCCATTAATGAATTTGGCGCTGTCGATTACCTGTTGTATGCCTTCATCTATTTCTTTCTGAAGCCTTTTATACTGCGTTTTCAGGTCAACCATCTGTATTTGCTCCATGTTTGCTGTGTTTTTTACAAGTTTTTCCAATACCAATTAATTGCCTCTTTCAATCCTCCACTCACATTGTATTTTGGATTGTAGCCCAATAAGTTTCTGGCAAGCTCAATGCTGGCCAAAGAGTGGGGGATGTCGCCTTTTCTTGTGGGACCATAATTGGGTTCAATTTTAGCTATTGATTTATCAAATTGTAGCAGTTCTTTTCTGATCATTGTGAAAAGCTCATTCAACGAGGTTTGTTCACCACAAGCCACATTGTAAACCTGGTTTATTGCTTCGGGCTTTTCTGTGGTTGCTGCCAGTTCATTGGCCTGAACAACATTTTTAATGTAGGTGAAGTCACGTGAAAACGCTCCATCGCCATTGATAGTAGGTGGTTCGTGCCGCATTAGTTGACTTACGAAACGCGGAATTACAGCTGCATAAGTGCTTTCGGGGTCCTGGCGGCGACCAAAAACATTGAAGTATCGGAGCCCGATGAGGTTCATGCCGTAGATTCGGTAAAAGTTTTCAGCCAGTAATTCATTAACATATTTGCTTATGGCGTATGGCGATAATGGCTTACCGATTTTATGTTCAACTTTGGGCAGTTCCTCACTGTCGCCATAGGTAGAAGAACTGGCTGCATACACCACGCGTTTAACCCCATGTTTGTAAGCAGCATAAAACACATTGGTGGTTCCCGTGATATTTACATCTATTGATGTTACCGGGTCATTTATGCTCCGGGGTACTGAGCCCAGTGCAGCCTGATGTAAAATGATGTCGCAACCGGGAATAACCTTGTCAAGCAGGTCTCTGTCTCGAATGTCACCTTCGGTAAACCTGAATTCCGGAAATTGGATTTGGATTTCCTCGATGTTTTCGTGTTTCCCCGTACTAAAGTTGTCTATTCCGCTGACCTTATATCCTTTTTTCAGGAACGCTTCAGCCAGGTTTGATCCAATAAATCCGGCGACTCCGGTAATAAGTATTTGTTTGGTTTGTGTCATACAATAAAAAGTCGGATGAATTTACAAACTATTCATCCGACTTTAAAATTTATTTACATGTTTTTTATTTCGCGTACGCTACCGATCGTGTTTCTCTGATCACGGTCACTTTTACCTGTCCGGGATAGGTCATCTCGTCTTGTATCTGTTTAGATATTTCAAACGAAAGGGCTTCTGACTCTTTATCTGAAACTTTATCACTACCCACAATTACACGTAGTTCCCGACCTGCTTGTATAGCATAAGTTTTGAGTACACCGTCATGGCGCAGTGCCATGTTTTCAAGGTCTTTGAGTCGTTTGATGTACGATTCTACCACTTCGCGGCGTGCACCCGGGCGAGCGCCTGAAATGGCATCGCATACCTGAACTATAGGTGCTATCAGCGTGTTCATTTCAACTTCGTCGTGGTGAGCACCGATGGCATTACAAACTTCTGGTTTTTCCTTGTATTTTTCGGCCAGTTTCATTCCGAATACTGCGTGTGGAATCTCCGGATCATCGTCGGGTACCTTGCCAATATCGTGGAGCAATCCGGCACGCTTAGCGAGTTTGGTATTCAATCCGAGTTCAGCAGCCATAATTGCACAAAGGTTAGCTACTTCACGGCTGTGTTGCAATAGGTTTTGTCCGTAGGAACTGCGGTATTTCATTTTACCTATTAAACGAATCAGTTCCGGATGAAGTCCGTGAATACCCAGATCAATTGCAGTACGCTTACCGGTTTCGATAATTTCTTCTTCAATTTGCTTTTTGGTTTTTGATGCAACCTCTTCAATTCGTGCTGGGTGTATGCGACCGTCTGTAACGAGTTGGTGTAACGACAATCTTGCAATTTCTCTTCTTACCGGATCAAAACCACTTAAAATAATAGCTTCGGGCGTGTCGTCTACAATAATTTCGATACCTGTGGCAGCCTCCAGGGCGCGAATGTTTCGACCTTCGCGGCCAATGATTCGCCCCTTGATGTCGTCATTGTCAATGTTGAAAACAGTCACTGAGTTCTCAATGGCTTCTTCAGTAGCTACACGCTGAATGGTTTGTATAACAATACGTTTTGCTTCTTTATTGGCTGAAATTTTAGCCTCTTCCATGATGTCGTTGATGTACGACATGGCTTCAGTGCGTGCTTCTGCTTTTAGCGATTCCATAAGCTGCGCCTTAGCATCTTCTACCGACATGCCGCTTATGGCCTCGAGTTGTTCAACTTGAGCTTTATGCGCTTTTTCTACTTCAGTCTCCCGTTTTTCAAGCAGTTCCATTTGATTGGAAAGGTTTTCTTTAATGGCATCTAATTCGCGGTTTTTGCGATTTAGTTCTTCTGAGCGCTGGGAGAAATTTTGTTCTTTTTGTTTAAGTTTTTGCTCCTGCTGATTAATTTTTGAGTTTTTCTCATTAATGTATTTCTCATGTTCGTTTTTTAACTCGAGAAATTTTTCTTTTGCCTGAAGTATTTTGTCTTTTTTGAGTACTTCGGCTTCGGTGCGACCTTCCTTAATGATGTTGTCTTTCCGTTTGCGCAACATTACGTTCCACAGAAAAAAAGAAACGGTAGCACCTACAAGAAAAGTTATTATCAGAAAAATAATTGTAAGTCCGTCCATATCTGTATAATTTTAATAAGTACTTGTAAATATATGATTAATAGTGTTTTTAATTAGCTACAAGGTGTGGGAATTGGCACAAAAAAAGCCCGCATTAAAACTATTGCTTTTAGTAAAAAATCCATTTCTGACATGGATGGTGCCGCGACCACAGATCAGACTTCCACTGTCTTCCGAAGAAGATCCCGACGAATCGGGATGAGGCCTGTCTTTACTGCATTCAGCTAAACACCAATTTTAGTAGTGTTGATTTTTCAAAAGTCAACTAGATTAATGCGGGCAAACTCTTTATGTAAAAGAACCTCTTATTGTTTTTTTAATGCTGAGTCGAGTTTTTGACTGATTTCCTGCAGAAATTCCTGGTACGCATTTCCGGATTTTTCATCGTCTATATCCGTTAATTTTGTCGCAAATTGTAATGCTGCCATAGCTAAAAAATCTTGTGCATCTTTGTCTGTATACACCTTCCGGTACTGAAATACCGTTTCGTTTATTTTTGTAGCTGCATTACGCACCTTAGCTTCGTCCGTCCGCTTTATTTTAAGCGGATAGTAACGGTCTGCAATATTTACTCTTATCGTAAACGTGTCACTCAGTTCACTCATATCAGCGATTTAAAAGTGCAATACATTGATCAACTTCCCGCACTATTGCATTAATTTTTGCCCGGGCTTCCTTTTTCCCTTCAGGTGTATCACCTATGGACCGGGCTACTTTTAATGTCTCGAAACGCTCCTTCAATGCTTCATATTCAGCGTTTCTTTTATCCAATCGTGTTTTTATCTCTTCTATTTCACTTGATAACATAGAATTCGCTTCCATGCACATTTCATAAGAGCTTATAAGCTGATCCAGTTTTTCCTGTATTTCTATCAATTTTTGGTCTTTATCAGCCATCCACGATTGAATTTATTTAATACAAATTTAAAACAAGAAACCTAATTGCACAAATATACGTTTGTTTATTTTACTTAATCTTCACAATGCTTATTAAATTTATGGTTTATTAATTTTTTATACGTTTTTTCGATGAAAAAGATTTATAAATAGGCCGTGTACAAGTTTTATTTATTTTTGTTTCTGTATAACAAATTATTTCCAATTATGATGTTTATTCCTGATCGAATACATAAAAAAATATCTCCAGAAAGATTTTTGTTTTTTATCTTTTTTGTTTTTTGTTTAATCTATTGTCCCAGATATCTTTCAGCTCAGAGTAATAATGATGAAGATGTTTTTCGCTCACCAGTTGATATAGATATCCTTTTGAGCGGAAATTTTGCTGAATTAAGAGGAAGCCATTTTCATACGGGAATTGATATTAAAACTAAGGGGAAAACAGGTCTGAATATTTATGCCATTGCTGATGGGTATGTCTCCAGAATAAAAGTTTCTCCATATGGCTATGGAAATGCGCTCTATATAACACACCCAAACGGATATACGTCGGTTTATGCGCATTTACACAGGTTTAACATTCAGATTGAAGAGTATGTGCGACGCCAGCAATATGCCAGTAAAAGTTTTGCTGTAAATTTATTTCCAGAGCCTGGATTAATAAATGTGAAGCAGGGTGAGGTGGTCGGAAAAGGTGGAAATTCAGGCAGTAGCCTTGGCCCACATTTGCATTTTGAAATTCGCACTACTGATAATGAAAAACCTCAAAATCCACTGCGTTGGAATTTTGATGTGGTGGATAATATCGCACCCAGATTTCATAATCTTATAGTTTATCCGCTTTCTGATGGCGCAACAGTGAACAATGTACAAAGAAAACTTTTGTTTAGCCTGCAAAAATCCGGAAATAATTATAAAGTGAAAAATAATGCTCCAATAAAGGTTGCTGATACAATTGGTCTTGGCGTTTATGTAAATGATTACCTGAATAATACCTATAATCGCTGTGGTGTAAATCAGTTAAAAGTTTTTGTTGATGACGCTCTTACATATTTTCTTGAATTAAATGAATTGTCTTTTGCTGAAAACAGGTACATTCTTTCTCACATGGATTATGCCTTGAAGGTTGACAGGAACATAAAAGCCCACAAATGTTTTATTGATGAGGGAAATCATTTTAGTGGTTATAAGTTCAGTGAAGAACGGGGAAAGGTTTTTGTTGCTCCCGGGGACCGTAAACACGTCGAAGTTCATGCTATTGATGCCCACGGTAATAAATCTGTTCTGAGTTTTACGTTATTGGGTGTTGATCCTGTAAATGCTAAACAGAATATTTCGGTTGCCAGTGTTCTGAAACCAGGGCAAACAAATCACTTCGAAAATGAGGATGTTCACCTGGTCTTTCCTTCGAAATCGCTATATACCAAATTGAATTTTACATACAGCAGTGAACCAGGTTCAGAGGAAATGTATAGTAAGATATTCCAGCTTCACGATAAGCATGTGCCATTGCATCAGCGGTTTAATTTTATATTAGAAGCCCCTGAAGTTCCCAATCATCTTAAAAATAAATTATACCTGGCTTCTGTGGCCCAAAATGGCAATACCAGCCCGGTTACTTCAAAGGTAAGGTGTGATAAGGGCCGGGCACATACCCGAATCAGATCTTTTGGTAGATTTGCACTAATGGCCGATACTATTCCTCCTGAAATAAGACCTGTAAATATTTACGAAAATAAAGATATGACCAGTGAACAGGGAATTTCTGTGAAAATTACTGATGATGCTACAGGGATTGAGTCATACAATGGTTATATAAACGGGCAATGGGTGCTCTTTAGCTACGATGCTAAAAATGATTTGCTTTACTACGAGTTTGACGAATACCTGCCGCAGGATAGTACACTGCAATTAAAGCTTATTGTTTCAGATCCAAAACATAATACTTCTATAAAAACCATTAATTTTAAACGTTCAGAGGAACAGACAAATTTATAATGGGTAATGAAAAAATCTTTATTTGCCGGCTTAATGTCGGGAACATCGCTTGATGGTTTAGATATCGCGATCTGTGAATTCAAAATGCATGGAGAAAACCTGGACTGGCAAATAGTTGAAGCCGATACAATTTCTTATGACAAAGCATGGAGCAAAAAACTTCAAAATGCTCACGAAAAGCGAGCATTTGACTTATTGAAATTGCACCATGAATATGGTGAGTTTTTGGGTTCAACCGTCTTATTTTTTTTATCCCGATCTGGCATCCCAAAAGCAGATATTGCGGCCATTAGCTCACATGGACATACCGTTTTTCATCAGCCCGAAAGCAAGCTTACCTTTCAGCTTGGGCACGGTGCCTCAATTGCTGCTGCAACTGGGTTGCCGGTTTTTTGCGACTTCAGGGTTCAGGATGTTGTTTTAGGTGGTCAGGGTGCTCCTCTTGTGCCTGTTGGAGACCGGTTGCTTTTTGGTAAATATGATTTTTGCCTCAATTTGGGAGGTATAGCCAATGTAAGTATGGAAGACAAGGGGCAAAGAGTCGCCTGGGACATTTGCCCGGCCAATATGGTATTGAACTATTTAAGCAGGCAAATGGGACAAGCTTTTGATGATAAAGGTGCGTATTCTGCGCGAGGTAAAGTTGATCGTGATTTGCTGAATGAATTAAATCAATTGCAGTATTACAGTAAGCCAGCACCTAAAACCCTCGGCAGGGAATGGGTGGAGCGCGAAGTGTTGCCTTTATTGGAACATTATGAAATACCGGTCGGGGATAAGCTTGCAACGTTTACAGAACATGTTGCAATTCAAATATCCAAAGCAATTGATAATTGTAGTGGTAGTACCATTTTAATTACGGGTGGAGGTGCATATAATGATTTTTTAATTAATCGAATCAACAAATGGGCGAATGTAATACTCCCCAAAATTAGTACCATTTGTTAAGTTGAAAAAAAATGATTAAAATTAGAATTAAAAATTAGGTACTATGAAAGGAAAAAGAAGAAAATTTAGACCAGAATTCAAAGCAAAAGTT